>CAYVPM010000255.1:0-5321 GCA_964453475.1 uncultured Saprospiraceae bacterium
ACAGTGAAAACCCCGGCGCTGGCACCCCAAACCTGTTTGCTTACCAGGCCTTTGAGCTTGGCAACGCATTTTTCCAGGCGGACGCCATCAATGACACAACCACATTGGTTTCTGTCCCGGATTTGGTGGAATACCAGCCCGACAGAATCGCTTTTGTATTATCGTATCCTGACAATCCGATAGTTTTAGGTTCGAAGAACTATTTGGTACTCGCGCCTGAATTGGAGGTAGATGCGCTGTATGAAAATTGTGTGCTGTATGCCATTGACCCAGCTAATGGCCCCCCGCTCACCCTCGGCCTCCGGTATGAATGGTATCTGAACGGAAATCCTATCCCCAACAGCAATACCCAGGAGTTTATGCCAAGTGGCTCAGGCGAGTACTATGTTGTCGTAACCGATGAGGCGGGTTGTAGCGCCTTTTCAGAACCGCTTTCCGTAAGTTATTTGAGCGCAGGGTTCACTTATGTTAACAACAACCTCAACTATTCTTTTACCAATACTTCCAATGAAGCGGATACCTATCTATGGAATTTTGGAGATGCCACCACCAGCACCCTGGTAAACCCTAACCATACTTACAGCATCCCAGGCGTTTATACTGTCGTGTTGACCGCAACAAACGACTGCGGCACAGCAACGTACACGCAGGTGGTCTCGGCCATCAGTGCTACAGAAGAACAGTCGTCGTTCACAAGTTTTCAACTTTCGCCCAACCCCAGTCATGGGTTGTTGAACGTTGACATAAGCGGTGAGGCCAATGAAACCCTTCAGTTCATGCTTTTCAGCCCAGGTGGGAAAAATGTATTCAGTGAAACGACTGGCTTTCAAAATGGCGCGCTGAAGAAGTCCTTTGATTTCAGCCATTTGCCTGCAGGTATGTACATGCTTCAGGTGCAAGCAGGCACTGCGCTGCGTTATGCCAAGGTGGTGTTGTTTTAAGCAAGCGGCTGGTCAACGAAATACATGTCTACCAAGCCTTTATTATGCACTTCTATGGCGCCCCGGTAAGTGGTTTTATGGCGGTGCTTGATGGCTTCTGCCGTAGCGGTTGACACATTGATCTGGCCCGACAAGCCGTGCGCTTCGAGCCTTGCTGCGAGGTTCACGGCATCGCCCCAGATATCGTAGGCGAATTTGTTTTTCCCGACGACGCCCGCCACGACAGGCCCCGTATGGATGCCCACGCGCATGGAATTGAGCAGCGCTTGGGGGTTGTGTTGCTTGCGGTCCGAAAGCCATTGCACCATTTCCAGTGCCGCCTCCACGGCATCGGTTGGATGGGTGTCGTTTGGGACGGGCAGCCCGCCCGCGCACATGTAGGCGTCCCCGATGGTTTTGATTTTTTCCAGGCCGTGCCGTTCGCAGATTTCATCAAAAGCGAGGAAGCAGGCATTGAGCTCGTCAATCAGTTCACCCGGGCTCAACTGGCTGGAAAGCTTGGTGAAGTCGATAAAATCGGTGAACAGCACCGTGGCTGAATCATAGTGCCGGGGTGTGGCTTGGCCGCTTGATTTGAGTTCCTGGGCTGTCTCTTCCGGCAGAATATTGAGCAACAGTGCGTCGCTTTTCCGGCGTTCTTCTTCGATCAACTGGTTTTGGTTCTGGATTTTCAGGTTTTGAGTTTTCAGGCGGCGGCTGGCCCTGCGTGCAAGCCACAAGCCTGCGCCCAGCATGGCGAGTATAATCGCGAGCAATCCACCCAGCCATTTTACAAACGCGCGAAAGTTTTCTTCCCGCTGTTGCTGGAACCCCTGTTCCTGCTGCACCCGAAACAATTCCTGGGCCCTGCGGGTGCTGTCGGCGTTGTTTTGAGCGCGCTCAATGGCTTCCTTTTGTTTGAGTTCGGTGATCAGGCGCGCCTGTTTCTCTGTATCGAGGTTTTGGGCTGCCAGCCTGAGTTCCTGGCGGGTGCGCAAAGCCTCCAGGGTCTGTTCCCTGAGTTTTGCCTGGTTGGCCTCTTTTTCGGCTTCGAGCAAACGCAGTTCATCTTCTTTCCGACGGGATTCGAGTTCCAGGTTTTTGTTCATCAATTCGAGGCGCTCCCGCTCGAATTGCACTTGTGAAAGCTCCAGGTCTTTGAAGTTTTGCCGGGCAATGAGGAATTTGATTTGGCCTTCGGCTTCCGAGAGCAGGGCGCGCTGCTGGTTGAGGCGCTCCATTTTGGCATTCTCCTCTTTTTGTACGGAATTCAGCACGTTCAGGTAGGCCTTGTAGTTTTCAAATGCCTTTTCAAAATCGTAGAGGTCGTGGTAAATGTCGGCTGCGGTTTCATAGGCTTTGGCCAACACCATGGGCTGCTTGCTTTCCTGGGCGAATTTTATAGCCGATTCATTGTGCGAGAGCGCGTTGTACAAATCTTTATTGCTAAAATAAACGCTTGCCAGCAAATGCTCTAAATTAGCCAGGGCGCTGATGTCCTTGCGGTCGGTAAGTAAAGTGAGGGCTTTGAGCAGGTAAGCGATGCCTTCTTTGGTGTTGCCAATGTTGTGCAGCGCTATGCCAATGTTGGCCCACAGCACTTCCGGGTAGTCGCAGGGGATGAACTTGCATTGCAGTTCGCTTTTGCGGAAATATTCCAGGGCTTTGGGGTAATCACGCAAGGTGGCATACTGGCGGCCGAGGTTGTTGTACAACAGCGACTGCTCTTTCGTACTGCCCGATTTTTCAATGATGTCCTGAATGGGCAAATAGTAATACAGGCTTTTACCTGCATCGCCGTTCTCATCGTAAGCCTGGGCCAGTTTTTGGTAAATTTTCACCAATCGAGGATAGTTCCCTTCCGATTTGTATTTGAGAATCAAGCTTTTGTAAAATATTTCAGCGCTGTCGAAACGCATATCATACAGGCTGGCATCGGCGGCTTTTTCCTTGGTGATATAGTCTTGTGGTTTCAGTTGCAGCACCTCATCGTAGTAGCGGAGGGCTGCACTGTACAGTTTTTCTTTAAAAAATATATCACCCAGCGCGGAGCGGATGTTCAACAGGAGCGTCTTGTTTTGCGAAGCTTCCGCTTTTGCTTCAGCTTCCAGATAGTGCTGTAGCGCTTCAGCCGTTTTACCGGTACGGGCATAAATCTCGCCCAACATAATGGAGGCCCGAAGGATGCCGCCATCGTAGCGCAGGCTGCGGGCCAGGGAAAGGCTTTGGGTGGCCAGGGTTTCCTTTTCGGTATCGCCATCCGCATGCCTGGCCCGGTCCAGGGTATTGTCCACTTCTTCAGTGTTGCGCTCAACATCCTCAGGATGCTGGCTTTGCAGGGCACTGAAAGCAAAAAGCAGTAGGACAGGGATGAAAATGTATTTTTTCAAGGGAAACTGGCTATGTGGAAGCCAAAGAACGGAAGAATTTTGGAACTACTGCGTGCCACATCCGGCAAATACTTTTTCAGCCAAAAAAACCATCGTAAGGATTCTCCTCCTTTTTAGCTTTCGGCTTTTCCTGTTTTTCAGGCGCTTCCAAAATCTCCGGCTCCGCTGCTTTTCCCAAAGGTGTGCTTTCAATTTCTTCAAAATCCACGAATTCATCCCGAGGAGGCTCCGCCCGCTCAAATTCCCGTTTCATTTTTTCCAGCTTTCGGTATCCTAATGCTTTCAGGAAAAGCCAGAGCGTGAAAAAAGGAAAAGCCAACACCGCAAAAGCAGCCATAACCAAGCCGAATACCGGATTTGTCTCCAGGGTTTTGAGCCAATTTCTCAAGGTATCGGGAATTACCCTCCAATTGATAATAAGGGTAAGCACCACCAGGGCTGGCGCCGCCCAATATAGCACGTAGTACAAGCCTTTAATGGCGTAATACCCGCTAAAAATAAGCAGGGCAAAGCCCAGCAAACAACCCAGGCCGCCACCGGGCACCCGCCCCATTGAACCTCCTTGCGAAGAATAGCTGTATATCATAGGGTCAAAGTTCGGTACCGCCGAGGGCAAGCAGGGTGGAAAATTCGGCAGAAGTGACCGGCATTACCGACAAACGCCCGTTTCGGACGAGCAAGAGCTCCTGTAAATCGGGGTTTGCCTTGATTTCGGAGAGCGGCACCGCACGAACAAATGGCTTCACAGGCTCAAGTTCCACTGCCGACCAGTCGCCTTTCTCGGCAGTCGGATCAGGGAAATGCTCCTTCGCCACCCGCGCAATGCCTACTACCGACAAGCCGATGTTAGAATGGTAGATCAGGCAAATATCGCCCAACTGCATGGCGCGGAGGTTGTTGCGGGCCTGGTAGTTGCGTACGCCATCCCAGCGGGTGCGGCCATCTTTCACCAATTGATCGTAGCTATAAACGTCGGGTTCTGATTTTACAAGCCAGTAATGCACAGTGTATCTTTTTTATTTGATTGTCTTTACAATGCGGCGTTGGCAAAATAGTTCAACGCAAGCCGATAACCATCCAAACCGAGGCCAGTGATATTTCCAACACATTTGGCGGCAATAAATGACTGCTGCCGATACGCCTCCCGCGCATGGATGTTGCTGATATGCACCTCGATCACCGGCGCGCTGATCGCGGCAACCGCATCGGCCAGTGCAATGGACGTGTGCGTGTAAGCCCCCGCGTTCAATACGATGCCGTCCACAGAAAACCCGGCCTCATGCAGCTTATCGATCAATGCGCCTTCGTGATTGCTCTGGAAATATACCAGGCTAAGTTCGGGGAACATTACCTGCAACGCCGCAAAGTAGTCTTCAAACGTTTTATCGCCGTAAATTTCCGGTTCGCGCTTGCCCAATAGGTTAAGGTTCGGGCCATTGATGATGAGAATTTTCATGCGGGCAAAATTATGTATTTTTTACGGTAGACGGTAGACGGTAGACGGTGGACGATAGACGGTTTACCCGCCGTAGCTTTAGCGAAGGAGGGTGCACAGCATTTGATTTTTTGCCTAATATTTGTTTTTCAGCACTTTTGGCAAGGCATGAATCGTTTGTTCATGATTCCAACTTGAAACCAAATGGAGCTTTTTGAGAATTTTTTTTGTGTTTTGCCGCCAAATTTCCGAATCAAGCAATGGGTTTATCACAAGCCCTTACCTTTAGAGGCTAAAATACAAGGCCATGCTTATCCTCCTTGAAGTGCTCCGCCATAGCCTTTAGCCGCTCAAGAGCCTGAAACTGAAACAAGTGAACTAAGCGCTGAATTTCAAATAACGCAAGCTATGAATAACAAGCTCCCCACCCTCCACCCTCTTTCGCTAAAGCTTCGGCGGGTAAACCGACCACCCTCCTTCGCTAAAGCTTCTGCGGGTCAACCGTCAACCGTCCACCGTCAACCGTCCACCGTCTACCGTCTACCGTCCACCGTCTACCGTCTACCGTCCACCGTC
>CAYVPM010000256.1:0-5320 GCA_964453475.1 uncultured Saprospiraceae bacterium
ATTGGTTTGCCTATTGCGGGTGGTTGCGGGTAGAAGGTTGGTGGGAAGACGGGCTTTTTTATACCCTGATATTCTCTTTTGGTGTAACGCTTGGAACGATGTTTTCGCTAGCATTGTATGCCTGGCTGGGGCTGCTCATCGTTGAACGCAGCAGCGACATAGCCAAACGCGCCAACCAACTCATTGGGTTGTTGTTCCTGGGTTTGGGGATAAAGTTGTTGGCAGAATTGCTGCTACAACGCTAATGTCCGAAATTCCGGTCGCTGGGCCATGCGTTCAAAATCCTCCCGGGTGTTGACATTTTGCAAGGCGGCAGTGTCTGGCACTGTCAAGAGCTTGGTATTGGAATTGATAAGCACTTTCCTGGGACAAGAATATCCTTGTGCAAGAAAAGAAAGCATAACGGCGTAAGACTTTGGTTCCCAAATAGTTATAAGCGGTTCTGGCAACTGGTCACCCACGCTCTGAAAAGCTGTGGCAACGGATTTTACGCTGCGCGCGTCCAACAAAAACTTTATGGTAGGCTGATCCAACAGGGGCAAATCACACGCCACAACCAACCAGGCTCGGTCGGGTTGGGCCCGAAATGCAGAAAGGATTGCGCCGAATGGGCCAAGCCCCAAAAATGAATCCGGGATTGTTGGGCAAATTTTGTCAAATTCTGCGGCTTGTTCGGGGCGGCAGGAAAGGAAAACTTCATGACAAAACGGGCGCAACAGATCGACCAAATACGCTTGCTGGGGCTTGCCATGCCAGGCTATGGATGCTTTGTCGCGACCCATCCGAAGGCTTTGCCCGCCTGCAAGCACCAGCCCGTTTACCAGGGGAACGCTTGCATGCATTTCCTGTTCAAAAAAATCAAGAACACCCTCCATGTCAGACAATTTGAGGCAAGGTATTTTTGCGATTTCGGGCAGTGTTTCCTTCAAAAAATCAAAGACCGGAGTGTTGTCATCGGCCAGCAAAAGCAGCCGGACATTTGTCAGTTGCGCTACACGGCGTTTCAGGGAATCTGCCTTTGAAGGGTCAATAATGACTACCTGGGCAGCTGCCTGGTGGTGGTTGCCATTCACAAACACGGCATCACATTCGTTGAAGATACTGCGGTACTGGTGCATCCCCAACGCTGCCGACGCGGTCAACTGTTGGTGCTGCATCACGTCTGTATACTCAAAGGATGCTCCCGAGGCCAGCATTTCAGGCATATCGGCCGCCTGATGACTGGCATCAATATAGGCGCATTGAAACCGTGGGGAGAGCCTTTTTATAAGCTGCCGGGCTAAAGATTGGATGGCGCCGCAGGGGGCTCCCAGGATCGCCCATTCGTTCCGTCCAAAATTGCCGAGCCCTGGCCGGGCAAGCTTGGGATGTTTACGATGTTCTGTTGAAATCACGTTTGCCTCCCGTTTTTGAGATGAGTTTTATCTCCCGAATCACAATATCGTGCGAAAGGGCTTTACACATGTCATACACTGTCAGCGCTGCAATGCTGGCGCCCGTCAAAGCTTCCATTTCCACACCCGTCTTGGCATAAACGCTAGCGGTGCAAGTTATCACAACACACTGGTTTTCATTGAGTTGAATATCAATATGACAGTTGTCCAGCCCAATAGGATGGCAGAGGGGGATGAGTTCGCCTGTTTTTTTTGCAGCCATTATTCCAGCCAGTACGGCCGTTTGAAAAACGCTGCCCTTGGGAGATTGGAGTGTTCCGGCTTGCAAGAGTTCTGCCAAAACCGCATCGGGCAACTCCACCACGCTTTGGGCAATTGCCGTTCTTTGGGTGGCTGCTTTGTGCTGCACATCCACCATGGCCGCATGGCCACTGGGATTTATGTGTGAGAATTTAGACATGCTCTTGGGCGCAAAGCGCTTGCCCGGAAATTGTTACAGGGCATCAATCACGTTGGTGATCAAACTGAATATTTCATCGATCTCCCCTATCCCATCAATGCTATGACTTTTATCCTGTCGTGCATAATAATCAAATACAGGCTTTGTCTCGGTTTTGTACACCTCGATCCTGTTGCGGATTATGTCTTCGTCATTATCGTCGGCCCGCCCGGAGGTAGCCCCTCTTTTTTTTATCCGCTTTACAATTTCCTCATCATCGGCTTCAAGGGCTATGAGCCCGCTAAGGGCCGTATTTTTTTCGGATAAAAGCGCGTCTAAGGCCTGCGCCTGATAAATGGTGCGCGGGAAGCCATCGAAGATAAAGCCTTTGGCGTTAGGGTGCGCCTCCACTTTGTTGCGCAACATTCCTGTGGTCACGCTGTCGGGCACCAATTCACCTTTAGCCATAAATGCTTTTGCCTGAAGGCCGAGCGGGGTGTCATTGCTCATTTCATATCGGAACAGGTCGCCCGTGCTGATATGTACCAAGTTGTATTTTTCGATGATTTTGGCCGCTTGTGTCCCTTTCCCAGATCCCGGTGGGCCAAATAGTATTAAATTGATCATTATTGTTGAGTTGCTTCTTGTTGCATGAGTAGGTTTTCATCTGGCGTTTGAGCGGCTGCAAAGTTAGAACCGTGTTGTTTTATTGGGTAATATTCAGGTTTCTTTTTAAAATCAAAATTTTACGCGTCAAGCACTATTTTTATCGGCATTATATTTTAAAAACACTTTGCTTTCAATATTATAATTCAAAGTCGAAACATAGATGAAAAAAAACAGCGTCTTTTTGCCCTGTTTTTAATCCTCCCCGTTAAAAATCGAGGCGCTTGAAGCGATCTCCATACGCTTGTATCCAACGCAACAGCTTTTCAACATCTGCAGGTTTGAAAAGTTCTGTTCCTTGATTTAAGGTTGCGGCCGAACCGCAGGCGACGCCCAATTGCGCCATCTCCACCGCAGTTTTTCCTTGCGTCAAGCCCCATACCATGCCAGCCACCATGCTATCTCCAGCCCCAACTGTGCTTACTTTTTTTACCGGAGGAGCTGGTATATGCCGAATTTCGTCTTTTGTAACGAGCAATGCCCCTTGAGGGCCCAAAGAAACCACTACAATTTCGCACTTTCCCAGCCGGATTATTTCCATAGCAGCGTCATCCACATCCTCCATCTCCAATTTGTCTACCCCTGCCAAAGCGCTTAGCTCCGCTAAATTGGGCTTTAACAAAAACAACCCTTCGTCGGCTGCTGCCGTCAGCGCCGGCCCAGAGGTGTCCAATACCAATCGTGCACCTATTTTTTTAGCAAATGCAGCTACTTTTTCATAATAATGCTGGGGTAATCCGGGGGGCAAGCTGCCGCTGGCTACCAAATATTCCGGTTTTTGTCTGGCAACAATCTCCAGACATTTGTCTGCCTCTTTTTCAGACATTTCCATGCCTGGTAAAGTGAAGCGGAACTGGTTGTTCGTACTTGTTTCTGTGACTGAAATGTTCTCCCGTGTTTCCCCTTCAAGTTCCAGTACTGCCGTGTCTATTCCCAGACCCGACAATATTGTTTTCAGACGCGCGCCATTTTGTCCACCTGCCGGGAACACTGCGATGCTCTGGCCCGCAAGTTTGCTGATTGCTTTTGAAACATTGATCCCGCCACCGCCCGCATCCAATTGCAATGGCGTACAGCGAAGCTTGCTTTCTGGCTGAAGCTTTACAGTGGTCGTGCTTTTGTCCAAAGCCGGGTTAAGCGTCAAGGTGGTTATTTTCATATCTTTTTTGAAAAGGTATCAATAAACGGTTCTTTTTTTACCAATGATGATTGTAACATTCAACGATGCCCCACAGTTTTGCTTGCTATCTTTGTGAAACAATTCGCTGTTTTCTTTACAATTCTTATTTCAGCAACCATCGCCATGTCAAATTTTTTCAACAATAAACGCGTCTGGATCACCGGAGCTTCTTCAGGAATTGGAGAGGCGTTAGCCCAGGAATTTGCCATACATGGCGCGCAACTTGTTTTATCAGCCAGGAATGAAACTGAGTTGCATCGGGTCGCTACAAAATGCCGGGAAATGGGCTCCGGGATTGTTATTATTCAATTGCTCGACCTTTCCAAACATGAAAGTATCCCGGGTATTGTGCAAAACGTCCTTTCCAAAGTAGGCAAAGTAGATATTTTGATCAACAATGGTGGCATTTCACAGCGCTCTCTCGCCAAAAACACCACACTTGAGGTAGACAAACAGCTCATGAACGTCAACTATTTTGGTACAGTGGCACTTACAAAAGCGCTTTTGCCCAGTATGCTTACCCACCATTTGGGGCATATTGTCACCATCACCAGCCTGACCGGCAAATTTGGCTCGCCTTATCGTTCCTCCTACGCCGCTTCCAAGCACGCCCTACACGGTTTTTTTGACAGCTTGCGGGCAGAACTTGCGGATTCCTCCATCAAAGTGACGCTAATTTGTCCGGGTTTTGTCCGAACCAACGTCAGTGTCAACGCACTTACCGGTTCTGGCGAAAAACTCGGTACGATGGACGATGCGACAGATAAAGGTATGGCGCCCGATAGGCTGGCAAGAAAAATTGTCCGCGCCATTGAAAAGGGATCTGAAGAGGCTTATTTTGGCGGTAAGGAAGTTTTAGCTGTGTACCTGAAGCGATTTTTCCCAAAATACCTTTCCCGGCTTTTAACAAAAGCTAAAGTGCGTTAACTGACCCTGGTCGTTGCTAGCAGGCGTTTAATGCTATACCGACCACTACCCTTCCCTACCAGCATCAGTAAGCCACCAATAATGGCTATGTTTTTCATAAATAAAATGCTCTGTTCCCGCAGATCTGCATTTGTCGTGCAATTCCAAAAGTCATGTACAATGAAAGTCACTGGCACCCAGTAGATTAACAACATTATTGCCCCCAATGTCGAACGGTAACCAAAAAGCACCATCAACCCACCTAGTAACAATAGAAAAATAGCGCTGGAAAGCAGAAAATCTTGTGACCAATTTATACCATACTCTGTCATGGTATCCCTTGTTTTTCCAAAAAACAGCGTGGAATCAATGGCTTCAAATATGAAAATCGTGGCTAGAAAAACCCTGCCTATTAAATCTGTAATGTCACGCATAATCGCTCGCTGAAAATATCCTTAATGAATTGTAGGTACTCGCTTTTTCGGCCCGCGAAGATAGTAAATGTATTTGATGAGAGATGAGAGATGAGAGATGAGAGATGAGAGATGAGATTGCACAGCATTTGGGTTTTTCTTTGGATTCGTTTTTCAGCACTCAAGCTGAGCGACCAAAAACATTCTTTGGCCACACAGCTGAAAAGCAGGTGCCTCTAAATCAAACCAATGCCGTGCAAACCGTCCACCGTCTACCGTCCACCGTCAAATAAAAAAGCCCCCCTCCTACTGTAAGGAGAGA
>CAYVPM010000257.1:0-5319 GCA_964453475.1 uncultured Saprospiraceae bacterium
AACGCTCATCCCAGCCGCGTTTGTGGCTGCTGAGGTTGGCGACCATGGTGGCCAGCGATACGCCCAATGCGCCCACATAGGCGCTGATGGACCCGCCGCCGGGGGCAGGGCTTTCGCTGGCGGTTTCGTCGGCAAATGCTACGAGGTCTTTTTTGATCAGTTTATTGGCTACGGAAGGGTCGCCTTTTTCGAGGTTGTACTCGATAATTTTCTGTTGCGGGTCAAATGGGGCGAGTTCGTCGAGGCCCATGGATTTTACGGCAATTTTCAACAATTCCTGCGTTGAAACGCCGACGCTGCGCTGTTGTTTTCTCAGGAAATAACGCCCAGCTTCCAACATCACTTCAAGCGGCACGAGGCCGACCAGCTCTGAGCCGGTGACGCGCATGCCGCGGCGATTGGCACTTTCGTGGCAAGCTTCGAAGGCCATGTGCAGGGGCGTGAGCCGTGTGTCCGTGATGTTCATGGAAATCTGCGCCACACCGTATTCCTCGATAAACCAGCCGATGGCTTTTACACCTTTCAACACGCCGGGCTCCCGAAGCGGCTCGCCATTGGCATCATTCATCGGTTTTCCGGTGACAGGGTCATTTTTCACCCGGCCTTTTTCCCGCACGTCGAAAGCCACGGAATTGGCGCGGCGCACCGAAGTTGTGTTCAAATTGACATTGTAGGCGATCAAAAAATCGCGGGCGCCAATGGCTGTGGCGCCGCTTTTCGGATTGAACACAGCCGGACCAAAATCCGGTTTCCAATCCGCTTTGCTGAATTTATCGGCCAGCCCTTCGTACTCGCCGGCGCGGATGGTGGCAAGGTTTTTCCGCTCCGGCCTGCTGGCGGCAGATTCGTACAGGTAAATGGGCAAGTCCAGTTCGCGGCCTACGCGCTCGCCGAGCTTCCGCGCCCAGGCTGCCGTTTCTTCCATCGAAATATTGGCGATCGGGATAAGCGGGCATACATCCGTAGCGCCCATGCGCGGGTGCTCGCCCGTGTGCTTGCTCATGTCTATGACCGCGCAGGCTGTTTTTATCGCTTGAAAGGCCGCTTCCAGCACCGCTTCCGGTTCGCCCACAAAAGTTACCACCGTGCGGTTGGTGGCTTTGCCGGGATCTACGTCGAGCAATTTTACGCCGTCAACCGCCTCAATTGCGTTGGTAATTTGTTTGATAACGGCCATATCGCGCCCTTCCGAAAAGTTGGGCACACATTCGATGAGTTGTTTCATAAATTATGGATGGAAATATTTGAATCAGGAGCGCAAAGGTAAGGAAGGCTTTGAAAGGGACATAATGGTGGTGGTTTGAAGCGTAGTGCGGTATAAAAATGTTTCTCACAACGACACAACGGCACGACGGCAGAAACGCTTAGCCCAGTGTTTATTACAAATGCTGGGGCATATCCCCCGTAGTGTCGTTGTGTCGTTGTGAGAAACCCTTTCATGCCGCCTTTTACCGCCCAATGCCCTGTAAAGCCCGCGCTACATGTTCCTCAATTTCCGACCCCACCGGATGCAAAAAGCCCTGAATACCAATTGCCTTTGCCGCCGCAATATTTTCCGGCAAGTCGTCAAAAAACACACATTCTTCAGGCAATAGCTCTGCATCGGCCAGCATGTACTCGTAAATGGCCGTGTCGGGCTTGCGCAGCCGAATCAGGTGGGAGAAGTACACCCCGTCAAAATAACGCGATTCATAGTCCTGAATGCCGTGCGCACGCGGCATATACTCGGCAATCCAGCGTTCGTGCAAGTCGTTGATGTTGCTGAGCAAGAACACTTTATATTGTTGTCGCAGCCGCAGCAACATATCAAACCGATGGCGCGGCATTTCAATAAAAATAGAATTCCAGACGGCGATTACATCCGCTGCTTCGAGTGGCGGGTTGGCGGCATTACGGATGCTCTCTACAAACTCGGTGCTGCTGATGCCCCCTGTTTCGTACAATTCGAACAGCCTTGTGCGGCGCAATTTTTCCAGGGAATGGTCGAATTGATCGCCGAACAACGGGCGGAGCTTGCGCTCGATGGCAGCCAGGTCGAGGTCGAAAAGCACGTTTCCGAAATCGAAGATGATGTTTTTTACTACGGGCATAAGGCCGCAAAGTTGCGGAAAACTGACTGAAATGCACACAAAACTGTCAGTTGAAACCGTACCTTTGCGGCCTAAATTCTCAACAATGGCTCGTGTAGAACTTGTGATGCCCAAAATGGGCGAAAGCATCATGGAGGCAACCATCCTCAAATGGCGCAAACAACCCGGCGACAGCGTCGAACTCGACGAAGCGGTGCTCGACATCGCTACCGACAAGGTGGACAGCGAAGTACCATCCCCGGTAGCGGGCACGCTGGTGGAAATTCTCTTTCAGGAAAATGACGTGGTGCCGATCAACAAGGCCATCGCCATCATTGAAACAGAAGCCGGCAGCGCCCAGGCATCGGCCACACCCGCTGTTGCAGAAAGCCCGGCAAAAGCGCCGGCACAACCTGCCACCTCCAACGGCCGGCAGGAAGCCGCTTCCGTGCCTTTTGTTCCAACGCCCGGCCAGCAGGCCAGCAGCCAGCGCTTCTACTCGCCCCTGGTGCGCACCATCGCCAAACAGGAGAACATCGCCCAGGTCGAACTCGATGCCTTGCCCGGCTCCGGTCAGGATGGCCGCGTGACGAAAAAAGACATACTCGCCTATGTGGCCAGCCGCAGCGCCGCACCACAAGCCAAAACCCTTCCAGCTGCGCCAACACCCGGCACCGCACCGTCCATGCCTGCAGTCTCCATTTCCGGCAACCAGGAAATTGTGGAAATGGACCGCATGCGCCGCCTCATCGCCGACCACATGGTGATGAGCAAGCACACCAGTCCGCACGTCACCTCCTTTGTAGAGGTCGATGTGACCAACATGGTCAACTGGCGCAACCGCATCAAAGACGCGTTTAAAAAGCAGCACGGGGAAAACATCACGTTCACACCCCTTTTCGTGGAAGCGGTCGCCCGCGCCATCAAAGATTTCCCGATGATCAACGTATCGGTCGATGGCACCCGGATTATCGTAAAAAAAGACATCAATATTGGCATGGCGGCGGCGCTGCCCAGTGGCAACCTGATCGTTCCCGTCATTAAAAATGCAGACTACCTCAGCCTTACCGGGCTCACCAAAGTGGTGAACGACCTGGCCAACCGCGCCCGCCAGAACCAGCTTAAACCGGATGAGATCCAGGGTGGAACGTTTACGCTCACCAATGTGGGTACGTTCGGCAACGTCATGGGAACTCCCATCATCAATCAACCGCAGGTGGCCATTATGGCGCTGGGCGCCATCCGAAAAAAGCCGGCGGTGCTGGAAACAGAGTTCGGTGATGTCATCGCGGTACGGCAAATGATGTTCCTGTCGATGTCGTACGACCACCGCGTGGTGGATGGCATGTTGGGCGGCTCGTTCCTGCGCCGTGTGGCCGATTATCTGGAGGCTTTTGATGGGGAGCAAACGGTGTAAGGCTGGCAATAGGTTGAAAGCGACCGCACTACAAATCACTTTCGATGAAATACTACTTTGCCCTTCAGGTAAAACGATTGGAACGAAAGCTGGTTGAGATTGGCATAAAACCTGTTTTCGGCTTTTTGTTGATGGCGCTTGGTTTTGTGGCACTTTCCAAATTCTTGTTTTACAAAACGGCGTTTGCAGGGTGGATTTACAGTGTTTTGGTGGCTATTTCCGTATTGCGCCTGGCCGATTCCAAACGCAACGACTTGCTTCGCGCAATTTTCGGGAAATCGCAATTCTGGCGCCTCAGGGTTTTGGAAAATCTCGCCATTGCAGTTCCGTTTGTATTATACCTTTTTTGGGAAGGGTGTTTAACCTTGGCATTGGCTATGATTCCGCTGGCTGTGCTGACGGTTTTTGTTCAGTTTCGGCAAGCTGTTTTTATTCGAATACCAACCCCTTTCCGCAAGTTCCCGTTCGAGTTTATTGTCGGTTTTCGCAAAGCGTTGCCATTCTTGGCGCTTGCTGGCTTTCTGCTTTACAAAGGGCTTGAAGTCGAAAACTTCAACCTGGCGGCGTCCGCTCTTGGCCTGGTGTTTCTGACCGGCATGACGTTCTACCTGGAGCCGGAAGCCTTGTATTTCGTATGGATATTCAAATTGGATGCAACCCGTTTCCTGCAGAAAAAAATGTGGCAGGCATTGATTTGTGTTTCCATGTTGAGCTTACCGTTCCTGCTGGTGCTGGTGCTGGGTTTTCCCGAGAAAATATGGATCGTGGCGGGCATACAACTTTTAGGTTATTGTATGTTGATGGTAATGGTATTGGCCAAATACTCCGCGTTTCCCGATACGATGAGCGTGCCGCAAGGCATATTTTTTGGCCTTAGTCTTTGGTTTCCGCCCTTTCTCCTCTTCAGCATCCCTGTTTTTTACATTCAATCAAAAAAGCGTTTAAAAGCCATACTGGAATGTTGACAATAAAGGATGTATCGAAAGCTTATGGCAGCAAACAGGTGCTGAAAGCAGTAAACCTAGAATTGCAAGCTGGGCGTGTATATGGCATTGCAGGTGAAAACGGAGCAGGGAAAACCACGCTTTTCCGTTGTATTGCCGGCTTCGAAACCTATGAAGGCGTTATTAGCGCTGAATTTGACATCCTGAAAAACCACCTGGGTTTTCTGCCGACCAACCCTGTGTTTATGTCGCACGTCACCGGTTGGGAATACCTGAAATTGTTGTGCCTTGCCCGTGGTATTCGATTCGATGATTTTGAAAGCCAGAATATTTTTGAGCTGCCATTGAGCGAATATGCAGAAAACTATTCCACAGGCATGAAAAAGAAACTGGCGCTCATGGGCATCCTGCTACAACAGAACGAGGTTTTTATCCTCGACGAACCATTCAACGGTGTCGATATTCACAGCAACATGATCATTGTGGCGATTATTGAGAAGTTGAAGTCCTTGCATAAAACCGTTTTGATATCCTCCCATATATTTTCCACTTTGAGCGACACCTGCGATGAGATCCATTTGTTGAAAGAAGGCGTATTTGTAAAGCGGGTAGAAAAACAAGATTTTATGGCTTTGGATGCGGAAATGAAGGCCTTTTTTGTTGGGGACAGGGTGGAACGATTGCGTCTTTTTTCGCCGGGTGCTGCTCAATAATGGCCAAGCACAAAAAGCTTCCCCAATAGACCAAAAAAAACAAGAGCCGGCCCTAATTTCAAGGGCCGGCTCTTGTACGTTACATGTAAAATATTACCCCACCGGAGCTGCTTCAGGTGCTGCCACCGAATAAAGGAACGAGCCCATCAGGCCGAGGGCTACAAGCCAATATGCCG
>CAYVPM010000258.1:0-5316 GCA_964453475.1 uncultured Saprospiraceae bacterium
GCCATCGCGCTGCTGCGGCTGGTGGCCGAGGGCTACGGCCTGGCGGTGGCGCAAGCCCAACATATTTGCCACGAACTGGAGAAAAAACTGGAAGAAAAAGGCGTTGAAGTCACTTTTGCCATACACCCCGTAGCGGGCCGTATGCCGGGCCACATGAATGTATTGTTAGCCGAGGCGGACGTACCCTACCCGAAAATGGTAGAAATGGAAGATATTAACCCAAATATGAACTCAACCGACGTGGTGATCGTGGTGGGCGCCAACGACGTGGTGAACCCAGCCGCAGAGAACGACCCAAGCAGCCCGATCTATGGGATGCCGGTGCTGAGAGTTTGGGAAGCAAAAAACGTCATCGTGATGAAACGGAGCATGCGGGCCGGGTACGCCGGCATAGAAAACGAGCTTTTCTTCCATCCCAAAACCAAGATGCTGTTTGGAGATGCAAAGGATATGCTGGGCAAATTGGTGGCAGAAATGAAGGAGCTCTAGCTTTGCGCAGCACGCGCCCTTCGAGAAATATATGTGATACTTTTTTGTTTCTCACGACGACACAACGGCACCACGACCGAAACGCCTAGGCCAACGGTACGAACTCAAGCCAAAAGAACGCTCACGTTGCGTCGTCGTGTCGTTGTGTGAAACTTTTTTTCCGCCTGCCAAACTTCGAACGCGCCCTGCGAGAAATTTGTGTGGCACTTTTTTGTCTCTCACGACGACACAACGTCACCACGACCGATACGCTTAGGCCAACGGCCCGAACGCAAGCCAAACGAACACCCCGTAGTGCCGTCGTGTCGTTGTGAGAAACTCTTTTTCACCGGTTGATATTCGCCTAAGAATAGTACGCCACTAATTCAGTCCTTTTTTCGTTTGAACAACATTTGAATCTCAAACGTTTGTTTTCACCTAAAAATCGTACTTTTGCGCCCTATGAGAAAAACGACCGGCTGGCTGCTCTTTTCCCTGGCATTGCTTTTAACCCCATCTTGCAAAAGCTCTTTCGAAAAAACCCGAACGAGCGGCAATGCGGAATTGATCCTGTCCAAAGCATTCGAATACTACGAGAAGGAGAATTATCAACGCGCGCTCACACTTTTCGACCTGGTACTCAACACCTTACGTGGCGATGCACGCGCTGAAAAAGCTTACTACCAATATGCATACTGCCATTACAACACCAAGCAGTATTTATTGGCCGCGTATTATTTCAAAACTTTTTCCAACACTTTTATCAATTCGGAGTTTAGAGAAGAAGCGGCTTACATGTCTGCCTACGCCAACTACCAAATGTCGCCTGTTTACCGCCTCGATCAGGGAAATACGATAACAGCCATAGACGAATTTCAACTTTTTGTCAACCTGTTTCCCAAATCGCCCCGGGTGGAGCAGTGCAACGACCTGATTGATGAAATGCGCCGGAAACTCGAACAAAAAGCATTCGGCGAAGGGGAGTTGTATTACGATCTGAAGCAGTATCAGTCTGCCGTCATTTCATTCGACAACCTCCTGCGCGACTACCCGGAAAGCCCCGATGTAGAACGCGTTCGATACCTGATTGCCAAATCGAATTACCTTTTGAGTGAGAACTCGGTGATTGAAAAGAAAGCCGACCGCTACGCCCAAACTGTAGTCCGTTGCAATGATTTTCTCGAAAAATATCCTAAAAGCAAATATGCCAAGGAAATAAAAGAGATTAAAAAAGACAGCGAAAAGGCTCGGATCTTTGTAAGGAAACGCCTTAAAGCATAAACAACAACACACATAAAAATTCTACAGCACAACAATATGAGCGATATCAAAACAAAAGCCCAGGGCCTCGACCCAAACGTCCAACCCCGCGACGTGTTGGAACTGGTAGCTAAAACGGGCAACATCTACGAGAGCCTGGTCATCGTGAGCAAGCGCGCGCGCCAGATCTCAAGCGATTTGAAATGGGAAATCCAGCGTAAACTCGAAGAATTCGCCGTGAATACCGATACCATCGAAGAGGTGCAGGAGAACAAGGAGCAGATTGAAATCTCCAAATTCTACGAGCGTCTCCCCAATACTGCCATCATCGCCGCCAACGAATTCCTGCAGGACGAAATCCAATGGCGCTTTGTTGAAGACAAGGATCCCCAATAGCATCAGTAGGGGTTTCAAGCAATGAAGGTAATTCTGGGCATTTCCGGCTCTATCGCTGCGTATAAAGCTGCGCACCTTACCCGCCTATTGGTAAAAAAAGGTGCGGAAGTCCAGGTATTAATGACAGCTTCTGCCGCCGATTTCATCACACCCCTCACGCTTTCCACCCTTTCCAGGCGCAGTGTATTGATGGATGTCCACTCCGATGCTGGCTGGAACAACCATGTCGAATTGGGGCTTTGGGGCGATGCTTTTGTACTTGCGCCAGCCACAGCAAACACCTTGGCAAAATTAGCCAATGGACTGTGCGACAATGTGTTGAGTGCCGTTTACCTATCTGCCCGATGCCCCGTTTTTGTTGCGCCGGCTATGGACGTCGATATGTGGAAACACCCCGCAACGCAGGCAAATATTGCCCGGCTTCAAGCACATGGCGTTCATATCATTCCTGTTGAACACGGAGAACTGGCCAGCGGACTCGTCGGTGACGGACGCATGGCAGAACCGGAAAACATCCTGGCGTATGTAGAGCAAAACCTTGCCAGCGCCAACAAAGGAATTTTCCAGGGAAAAAAATCCCTTATCACAGCCGGCCCGACGTATGAACCCTTGGACCCGGTTCGATTTCTTGGCAACCATTCCACCGGGAAAATGGGCATTGCCATTGCCGAAGCCTTGCACCGCCGAGGTTCGGAAGTAACCCTGGTGTTGGGGCCAACGGATATCAGGCCGCAAAGCAAGGGCATCAAGGTCATTGCTGTCAATACTGCCCAGGAAATGCACGATGCCTGCATGGCTGTTTTCCCTACAAGCGATATTGCCGTAATGGCTGCCGCCGTGGCAGACTACAAGCCAAAAGTTTTCTCTGACACCAAAATTAAAAAGAAAGACAGCGACCTCAGCCTGGAACTGGCCAAGACCGTAGACATTGCAGCAGCTTTGGGCAAGTTGAAGCAAAAAAGCCAAATACTCGTTGGATTTGCGCTTGAAACCAACGATGAAGAAAAAAATGCCCTCTTGAAACTGGAAAAAAAGAACCTCGATTTCATCGTGCTCAATTCGATGCAAGACAAAGGCGCCGGTTTTGGACACGATACCAACAAAATCACTATTTTGAGGCGCAATGGCAGTCAAACTGCTTTTCAGGTGAAAACCAAAACCGCCGTTGCCCAGGATATTGCAGATGAAATCGCGGCCACAGCCAACCAGAAGAGGACTTAAAGCGTCATAGCATCGCCAACCCAAAAAGATTTGGCGCCCCATTGTCCCGCAATTTGAATAAATACGGCTTTATGTTCAAAAAACTTTTCATTTTTATAACCCTAACTGTCAGTTTTTCAACGCTTTATGCTCAAGGCGAACTAAATGCCACAGTGCGGGTGAACACCCCACAATTACAGCGGAACGACCGCAGGGTGTTCGACCAATTGGAGGCTTCACTCCGGGAATTCCTGAACAATACCAAGTGGACCGGCGATGTTTTTGAGCCTGTGGAGCGGATCAAGTGCAATTTTATCCTGACCATTTCAAAAGAATTGGACAACAACTTTTTTGAAGCAGAGCTGGCGATCCAGTCTACCCGCCCTGTTTACGGCAGCGGTTTCGAGACACCATTGATCTCCTACCTGGACAAAGATGTTGTTTTTTCCTACGAGCAGAACCAGCCGATCGAGTTCTTCCGCGATGTAACCGACAATCAGAACCTGGCTTCTTTGTTCGCATTTTACGTGTATGTTATCCTTGGCATGGACTACGATTCGTATTCCCAATACGGCGGCGACCCGCATTATGCCACGGCGGAAAGGATCGTTACCAACATCCAGAATTCCAGCAATACAGCACCAGGCTGGCGTCCGGCAGATGGCGGAAAGAATCGCAACCGCTATTGGATCATGGAGAACACCCTCAACCCCCGCGTAAAACCCTTCCGGGCTGCCATGTACACGTATTACCGAAAGGGACTCGACATGTTCACCGTCAACCAGGAAACAGCCAGGGCCAATATTTTGCTTGCATTGGAAGATATCGACAAAGTAAGCGTCGCTTATTTGAACTCAATGATCGTTCAGATGTTTTCTTATGCTAAAAAGGACGAGTTGGTGGAGATGTGGAAAATCGCCCCGAAAGTTCAAAAAGACCGCGTGATACAGATTATGTCGCGTATAGATCCGGCAAACAGCCAGCGATACCGGGAGATCGGTTCCTGATTTGGCTTGTTTGTCATCAATTGTACCACTTATTTCAACGGCTTCCGTAGTTTTGCCCTGAACTTCGGAAGCCGTTTCACTTTTTCTCCCAGGCAAGACCTCTTTTCTACAATAATTAATGGATACTATCTCAATTGTTTGCCAGTTCTTTTTAAGCCTTTCCTTGTTGATCGTGTTGCATGAAATAGGACACTTTGCACCTGCGAAATGGTTTAATACACCTGTCGAAAAATTATAACTTTTCTTTGATTTTTCCCCCTTTAATTCGCTTTGGAAAACCAAAAAAGGCGAAACGGAATACGGTATCGGCTGGCTCCCGCTGGGCGGTTATGTGAAAATATCCGGCATGGTGGATGAAAGCATGGATACCGAGCAGATGAAACTGCCGCCACAACCATGGGAATTCCGGTCAAAACCCGCCTGGCAGCGCCTCATCATCATGGTGGGCGGCGTCACGGTCAATTTCCTGCTCGGTTTCTTCATTTTCGGCATGATGCTCTGGTATTTTGGCAAAAGCTATGTACCGACCAGCGAATTGCGTCAATACGGCATGGCTTATGATTCCGTGCTGCTGCGCCAAGGTTTCCAACAAGGCGACCTGCTGCTTAAGATTGGCGACAAAGATTTTTCCAGGGTTGATGCAGGCACTTTTGTTGAAGCCGTTGTGCTGGGCAATGTCAAGCAGGTAACGGTATCGCGCAATGGCCGCGACACCACATTGACATTATCAGAGGACATTGCGCAGCAAATCACCAGCCAGCACGTGTCGAAAAGCGCCTTGCTCAGTCCGCGTGTACCATTCTATATCAATCAGGTTGCTGCAGGAAAATCCGCAGAGAAAGCGGGCTTGTTGAAAGGAGATCGCATAGTTTCCTTCAACGGCCAGCCCATACCCTATTTCGACCAGTTTACTGCAATGGCGCAACAGCACAAAACCAAAACGGTGGTGCTGGGCGTAGAGCGCGAAGGTCGGAAGGAGGATTTT
>CAYVPM010000259.1:0-5315 GCA_964453475.1 uncultured Saprospiraceae bacterium
CCGGCAGCATCAGGGAGAGGACATAGATTTTCCGGTGAGCCATTCATTGGCAACGGCTGAAGGCTACGCCCGCGCTTTGGATGCGGCATTTTTATTTACCGAAAAAACATTTGAGGCCTACCCGGACTTGGTTTTGGAATCCTTCGAGCCTGCTTTGAAAATACGCACGAGGTGGGGTCAATTGTGTGATGTTGAGCAACTTATGGAACACGCGATCGTACACGTCCTGCGCCATCGCCGTCAAATCGAGGGCTTTTTAAAAAAACTGCGCCCCTAAGTCGAACATTCAGGTTCCCTTCGCCAGCACCAGCCTCGTTTTGTCGGCCTTCGCAATATTTTTGAAGAAAGTCACAAATTCCTCGAATCTCTCCTTCGGCTGAATGCTGTCGTTCAGCAGCAACTTGCGGTAAATGAGCATTTGCCCAGGCACATTTTGAATGGAAAGTTCATAAGCGCCAAAGGCTGATTCGATGATGATTGGCTCGATGCCATTTTCCAGAGAATAGCCTTCCGGCACAACAATGGTTAAATGGTCTTCCACCAGAAATGGCCGCTCACTGGCCTGTATGGGGTTTTTCCTTAAAGTGTCTGCCTCGGGGATGTTCTGCTTTGGCGCAAGGGCAATGACAGGCACAAACAACCTTTTCCCGCTCGCGGAAGCAAATTTTGGCACCGAAATCTCCAGCTTCCGGTGGGCTTCCGGCAAACGCCCTTTCTCCCTTTTCACGCTAAACGATTTGATCTCGAAATCGCTGAGTACCAGCATTTTGTACAAAGCTTTTTTTTGATCTTCCGGGTGCATTTCCGCAATGTCAGCCAGGGTACTGCTGGCAATGCCCCGGTAGATGTCATTGGATTCGAGCAAGGCACTTCCGTTGTTGGCCAGCGTCAATTGTGTTTTGCGCTGAATTGTATTGCTTTTTTCGTCGTATTGCGGGGTCATTACCAGCTTTCCACCTTCGGGGGTGACCAGCAGCGCGGGCCGATTGTCCGTAAAATCGCCCAAAAACCCACAGCTTTCCGTTTGGCTGGTGCATTCCAGCCAAATTGTATCTGTGCCCAATGGTACACAGGCGATTGCGTGGTTGAATTGGGCATTGGGGAAATTCGGAATGAGGCCCTTTTGTTCCTCGGGCGTTGCCCTGATCAGGGTGTAAAAAGCAGGCACACCAACTGCGCGAAGCATGGACACGGTGTAGTTGCTCAACCCTTTGCAATCGCCGTATTTGAACGCATCTACATTTTTGGCCGGCATGGGTTGCCAACCGCCAATGCCTAAGCCAATAAAAAAGTACCGGGTATTTTGTTGGAGATAATTGTACACACGCTCCACTTTACAACGTGCATCTGGACAATCGGCGGTCATTTTCTTCAACAACTCTTCGGTTTCGACGGGCAGGATTTGTTTGCCTTCGTTCAATTTGTGGATAAAAGCCCCATACGATTCCCAGCTGCTCATATCGCCATCGTAACCTTCGAGCCGGAATTTTGTGGGCGCTGTCAAAACTCTTGGCAGGTTGGCCCGGGACATGGGTATAAATGGTTCCACTTCATAGGCCGGGAGGTTCCGAAAACTCCATTGCAATTTGCCCGTTTTGCAGTTTTGTGGAATATTTATTTCATGCAGCCGGATATCAAGCCCCTCCGGCATGACAACCTTTAAACTGGCCGACTCAACCGCTTCACTGGAAGAACTTTGTGGGTAAAAATCAGGGTAAAACATCAAGCCATTGTATTTCCGCACCACTGTGTACTCGATGGTGTACGGAAAATCGAGGCGGGCAAACTGCAGCACTTTTAAGCGATAGTCGTTCACGTAGTGCTCGTCGGGTTTGCCGTCCAGGATGTCTTTTTTCTTGAGCTTGCGCACCAGTTTGCCCGCGCCATCATACATCGCGCCCTCAATGTCATCGATCTCCACGATCTTGTCGTAAATAAAATACTGGTCGATTTCGCTGCTGGCTTTGTCGTTCAGCAGGGTCAGCACCTTGTGCTCCGTTTCAGTAGCTTCACCTTTGTTGTGCACCTCAAACTTGACGTCGAATTGGCGCACCACAGTGTTCGCATTGGCAAGCAGGGCTTTGGGGATGTCAGCCGCCGCGTAATTTGACTGCGCTGCCACCTTGCCCATGAGGCACAGCAGCAGCAAATGGATCAGGTTTTTCATGGGCTAAATTTTTGTCAGTACGACTTGTTCGTCCAGTTTTGACACGATATTTCCGTAAAACTGCTGTAAATCAGCGTAAAATTCCACAGAAATAAGGGGTTGCCGTATGCTCCGTCGAATGGTCACCTTTACAGATTCTGCTGTTGCTTCCGTGAAGTACTCGAAGAGTATCCCATTTTCCCCAAAAGTCATTTTGGAGCCTTTGGGTATCTCCTCAACTTTGTATCCTTTGGGGATAGCGAAGGTGAAACTGTAAACCGTGGTGCGCGGGAATCCGAGATCAATGTCAAATTTGCGCTCCGGATTTTTGAACGGGTTTTCTTTCCACCCGAAGCCCAGCGATGGGTTGAGGTATATTTTATTTCCGGAAACGTCGGCAAAACCCGTGGCTTCGAGTTGAAAAGAGCCTTTGATGTTGGGTTCCTGCCAGTTTTCCAGGTTTTCAATTTTCAGGTCACTGAAGCTTCCATCCACGAATAGTTCCGGGTAGCGTTCGCGCACATAGGTATCGGCGTTTTTCTCCCTAACGTGGTCACGCGCATGTACAGCCCCGTAGCCTGTTTCCGAAAAAGTCATCAGCCCGCGAATCTTCCCTTCATCATCACAGGCCAGGTTCGCTTGCAGGGCGCTGCGCACCAGGGCTTTGTTTTGCAGCGGGGCCCAAGTGATTTCGTCTTTCGTACGCATCATCAGTCCTTCCTTGTTGAGGTCTTCTTCGGGCAAAAAGCCCACCGGATGTGGCCATGCGGAAGCATCGATGATGGTGATGCTCTTGTCTGCGTTTTCTACCCCTGTCAAAATGCGGTCAAACACCTCCACAGACACCCTGTAGGGATGGATTATCCCGTTTTCGACGGTACTGATCGCAACTGGGAATGCATTGAGTTTTGCCCTGCGCAACAAATTGATGAGCAGGATATTCAGTTCGCTGGGGCTTCCTTTGCGGTTTTTTACGATTTTGTCCAGCGGTTCGGTCATCCAGATAATGTCGTAGCCATCCGTTTTGAAGTTTTTGCCCACATATTCATAGAGTGAAGCGATCATTTCGTTCGGCGCTGTTTTACCTGCAAGGGCAGTTGCTGTGATAGGGGCTGTTGCTCCTGTGGCATCCAGTGATTCCTGGTACACGTCTTCCAAAAGTTCTTTGCCCAATGCTTCCCAGGTATTGCTCCTTTCTATTGGCGGCCCATTGGTCAGCCGGGAGCCATAAGCGCCGCCGTTGGCTTCAACTTGAGGTTTGTAAACCACACTTACGTCAAAATTGATTTGTGACAGGTAGCTTTTTACAGAGCGCACAAAAGGTTCGGGCTTCAGGGCGGGGATGTTCTCCTGAATATAATGCATTTCATTGCAATAGTAGGAAAGTCCGTTGGCAGAACTTGGCCTGTATTCCTCCGTTGCCACCGAAAAGGGCACATCTCCCATAGAAAACTTTTTGTATTCGATAAATGCCGGTACTGAGGCAGTGTACTCGCTCCATATTTTGGGGATTTCGACGTCCTGGAACACCCAGTTCGGGACATCATAATCCATGTTGGTGCGGGTGTACCTGTATTCGATGATGGTCCCCTCTTTGACGGCCGGGATTGTCAGTTTTTTCACCCGTCGGGTACGGGTCAGTTTTTCATCGAACAAGTTGGCCTTGCTCAGCTCTGTTTCCACCATGACGCCGTTTTCCAGGTTGAAGGCGCTGGCTTTGAGGTCAATTATTTTTTCGTCTTTGTAGTAGGGGATGCTGATGTCGGCCCTGTCATAAGCTTCTTTTTTGAAGATTTTGATGCGCACATGCCGTTCCATTTCAAACAGGAAGCCCTGGTTCATGGACAATCGGTTGGTAAAAGAAGCCCGGTCGAAAAGCACTACTGCGGGCGCAGCAGGGTCGTTTGGGTATTCCTTCATGGCCATTTCTTCCGGTGAAATCTTGCCGAATTTGAAATTTGGTTTTTTGTCTTGGGCAATAGCCGGGGCAGCAAACAGGAGGAGGCATACCAATAGTTGCAGGTATTTGAGCATAGTAGTTTCGATGTTATGAGAGAGGATAGGGTTCAAACTTACTGTAAAAGTAATGGTAAACAGCTTGTTTTTGCAAGTAGTAATTTGCGGATAAAAGTTAAATTTTGAACGAGGCAGGCAAAAAAAAACCTCCGACGTTGTTACGTCGGAGGTTCGGAATGAATATAAATTCAAGATCAGGAACGCTTAAGAGAGCCTGACGTTAACTGCATTCATGCCTTTTTTTCCGCGGGCGGTATCGAAAGTTACGGTGTCGCCTTCGCGGATTTCGTCAACTAGGCCACTAACGTGGACGAAAATTTCTTCCTTGGTTGAGGAGTCAACGATAAAGCCAAAGCCTTTGGTGGAGTTGAAAAATTTTACTGTTCCGGTATTCATTGTAAAAAAAGAAAAAATGTGATGTGGCAATGCGCCGGAACAAAGGTAATGGGTTTTGTATAAAAAATTGGTTTCCAATTAATTTTACTAAAATTTTCCTGCAATAGAATTACATTGTCTTGGGTAGCAATTGAACTAGTCTGAAGTTTTTGGTCGCTATCTCGAGTTGCGCTGGGTTCCAGAGATACAGCCGCATTTCATCGGCATCAAGTTCAGGTACATTGATTGCAGTGGCGCTGAACGCCGGGCGTTCTCCCTCGGGGACTCGCAATGGGCGCTCCAACACGGCCACCGGCGCGCCTGCCTTGAACAGCGCAACAGTGGCCGTCAGGCCGCCGCCGGCGCGCGCCTGCAGGTTTCCATAAAACAGGATTTTAGTGCCGGCTTTAACTGGCAGGATCTTAGTGAAAATAAATTCCGATGCCGTTGTGGCACTGCTGTCTACCAGCGTCTCCCAGCTTTTTCCAAGCAGGTTTTCTATGGAATTGTCTGGGAAGGTTCCTGGCTTAAATACCCAAAAATCGCTGTTTCCCGCCACATATTCAAGGTTTTTGACGATGTTTGGGTTGTCGTGGAATACTTCCGAAACAAAATTTGTATCCAGGCAAACCGCATAGTCCGGCTTTTGAGCCAGTACTTTTTCCTGGGTTTCTGCTGCTGAATTCAGTAGACAATATCCGTTTCTCTGGAACCCGATTAATGGCAAATTTGAAGAGTAAGCTTCAAAAACCATCAAGCTGGCATCGCGGCTGATACC
>CAYVPM010000260.1:0-2050 GCA_964453475.1 uncultured Saprospiraceae bacterium
CAGCTGATCGACATCGAAACCGACCGGGTCGGAAACACCCAATATTATACCGGGGTTTGGCGAGCGGGCACTATCCCGCACCGGGTGTACAGATTTTCCAAATGGGGCGACCTGGTCAATAAATGGAATTCATTGAATGACGAGGGCTATCGGTTGATTGATATAGAAGCCTACCGGGCCGGAGCAAGCTGGCGCTATCTCGGGATTTGGCAACAGGGTGCTGGAAAATACGCATTGTACAATTATGACAATTGGGAAAGCTTCTTCAATAGGTGGCAGCAGCTCGCAGAAGACGGCCTCCGCCTGATTGACATTGAAACCTATACGCAAAATGGAAGGGAGCATTACCTGGGCGTTTGGAGGGGAGGAAACGATACTTATGCTCTCTTCCGGGATTACAGCTGGGAAGCGTTCATGGGCCATTACGAAGCACAAAACGCTGCCGGACTACGCCTGATCGACTTGGAACGCTTTTGAGCATTGCGTAGGCGGTGCTCCTCAAATAAACAATTTTACCATCCAATAAACTTTCTCATCATGACCACAAATTTCTTGAACAAGCGACTATTTGCGCTTTTTATACTTTGCTTTACAGGGCTTTTAGTATCAGCCCAATTCGAAACCAATTTCGGGCTCTCCAATGAGAACGAATCTTATTGGGATGGCATCCGGCTCAACAACCAGAGGGCGCTCAGTTTGTTGAATACCAATCAAAACAACACAACCTCAATGCTGCTTTCCCGGCACTCCCTGACCAATGGGAATGTGCTGGCAAGCAGAAACATCTCCTTGACTGATAGACGGCTTGAAGGGCGGGCCTTGGGCTTTAAAACAGGTATATTTTGTGTTCCCCGTGCTTTCTTTGCAACAGGTTTCTTTCGGCCGCTGAGTATTGGGCAGGGTATAAACAGGGGGGCATTTATTTTAAGGACAAACAATGGACTGGCGCCTACGCATTTTTTCCGGAGGCCTGGAGATCCTGACCATGCAAATTTCACAGAAGGTGTGAGCGTAGAAAACTATAGCAGGTATGCTTTTTTTATCGGCCATACCTCTCCGCAACTCCTGACTGGTGACCCACAGCTTGATTTTTTTGGCTTTTGGGTATCCAAGTTTCGGGCGAACAATATGGGAATTCAATGGTCGAATCGCTATTTCCTGATGGGCGATCATTGGGACGACCGGGTTGTAGCACATGGAACTTGCCTGGGCGCATACAGGGTCGGGAATCAATCTCCCAGGCCGGGCTTGGCAGTTACAGGTAGTTATGGCCCCAACAACAGCTCCTCGTTGAGACACGCCTTCATATCGATGATCGACCGCAGTACCGGAAACGAAATTTGGCGCACACCTTGTCCGTCAGAATTGAACTTCGATGAAGGGCTTGATATCGTGTATGATCCAAGCAGCAGGAGATATTTTATGGTCGGCTACGCACGGGATGATAATAACGGCATCCGCATGTACACGGCTACAGTTCGTGACGATGGGGTGTTTTTGGGGAGCAGCTTGCACACACCTGGCCCTGCAGGAGCATTTAGAAATATGATAGCCCGAAGTGTGTGCTTGAGCTTGAACCAAGGCCATGCAGTAGTTACCGGGTATGTACACGTGCTGGAACAAGGCGTTCCCGTTGCAAAAACGTTCGCAGCTGAAATGACCATTCAGCCGAATAGCAATGCTGTATGGGTTCGTTGCTACCTGGAATCAATTGCAGATGATAATACAGGGAGGAGTTCTGAAGCCATCCAGGCCATCCAGGGCGACGCGCTCACAGCGGGCTATTTGATTGTTGGTGGCGGGCAGCTGAATCAGGCTGCTCCGAATACCAGAGACGCTCAAGCCCTCAAAATAAGGCTTGACGGCACACTGACTCCCATAAACTGCAAGGTCGCTAATATGGAACTTGGCACCCTCCCGCAGCAGGCGCCCCGGCCTGAGTTCCAATTTAGGAGAGAGGAATACCAATGGGAGCGCATTCCGCTACCCAGACATCAAGCGATTGACCTGCGTTTTTCCCCTTGTGAAAACTGACCTCTCCCAAAGCAAA
>CAYVPM010000260.1:2060-5315 GCA_964453475.1 uncultured Saprospiraceae bacterium
CTCTTAAGTCAGGGCTGTGCCAGATGGCAGGCTATTGATCCGAACAAAATATTGAGCAAGGTGTAAAGTTGTCAACTTTTGAAAAGTTGACAACTTTGCGCCCTGCCTTAAGCGGAGTGCTTTTCGATTTTCCGATTGCCAGCAATCTACCCTTCAGCAGCCCCACCAAACCCAGCATTACTGCATGGTTAAGCCCCGATAGGGTTTTTTGGAATCGTGCCAGAAGCATCTAAGGAATTTTATATCACCTTGTCCGCGCAACAGCTTGCCGCCATCGCATCCGGCTTCGCCCGGAACACAAACCCCATGCTGAGGATATAACCCATCGCCTCTTTGAGGGCCGCGTTGCTTTCGAAGGCCGGATCGGTGTTGATGTCGGCATGTACTTCCAGTCCCACGTCGTACAAGTCGAGCAGGGTGCAGAGCGAATAGGCGACTTCCACGGAACGACCCACTTCAAGGATCATGCGTTCGCGGATGGTCATTTTGCGCTGGTGCTTTTCATTGGAGATAAACATGAAGCCGCCGCGCTTTTCACGGAGGAATACGATGACTGTGGCGAAATGCACTTCTTCGCCGATTACTTGGGAGTCGGTGCCGATACAGACTTTTAGTTTGTATCCTTCGGCGTGTTCCCGAACGATGGTTTGTTCCACGGCGTCGAGCAGCGGAGCCTCTATTTTTTGCCCGTTGAGCCTTCTCCAGTTCATGTTTTTTTGAATGGTTTGGTTAAAACGATTGGCTTACAACCACAGATGCTTGGCCAAAATTGGGGAGAAATTACCAAACGACCAACTCGATTTTGCAAACTTAACGATTCGCTAAACTGTACATTTGCCCGAACAGTTCCCTTAAAGGCCTTTGAGGCTGCAAAATCTTTCGCTTTCATGACCAGAAACAAATTTTTCCAATTGGCCAATTCTTCCTTCAAAATGCGCCTTTTCCTGCTGTGGAAACTGCCCATGGCCTGGTTTGCCGGCATTGGTGTACAACAATGCGACACCCAAAAAGCTGTGGTGCGGCTGCCCTATGGCTGGCGCTCGCAGAATCCCTTCCGATCCACGTATTTTGCCGCACAATGCGCTGCAGGGGAACTTTCCACGGGCTTGTTGGCCTTGGCACAATTGCAGGAAAGGCCAGCGGTGTCGATGCTGGTGACCCATATTGAAGCGGAATTTTTCAAAAAAGCCTCCGATACCTTGCTGTTCACCTGCGAAGACGGCGAGGCCCTTACCCGTACCATCGAAAAAGCGCTGGAAACAGGCGAAGGGCAAACATTCGTCGCGCAATCAACAGGCCGCCTGCCCGATGGGCTCATTGCCTGCGTGGTAAAGATTTCCTGGTCGTTTAAAGCAAAATAGAGGATTGGTTCCCAAGACCTGAAAACTCTCTTTACTTTTGCGGGCGTAAACTTTAAAAAATTACATTTTGCCACTCATCAAATCAATTTCCGGCTTTCGCGGCACCATTGGCGGTAAACCCGGCGAAAACCTGACACCCCAGGACATTGTAGAATGTACCGCGGCTTTCGGCCAATGGATCATCAATACAACCAAAAAGCGAAATGTCGTCATTGGACGGGACGGGCGTATTTCCGGAGAAATTGCCAGCGCACTGGTTTCCAACACCTTGCGCAGCATGGGCATCTCGGTCATCGACCTTGGTCTGAGTACCACCCCGACTGTTGAAATCGCCGTGCCGTTGGAAAATGCCGGCGGTGGCATCATTCTCACGGCCAGCCATAACCCGAAAGACTGGAATGCCCTGAAACTCCTCAACCACAAAGGAGAATTTATCAGTGCCAAAGACGGGGAGACCTTGCTGAAAATGGTGGCACAAAAAAATGTGGAATACGCCAAGGTAGACCAACTGGGCGCTTACCGCTCCGACGATACCTACATCCAGAAACACCTCCAGCAGATACTGGCCTTGCCTTTGGTTGATGTCGAGGCAGTGCGCAGCAAAGGTTATCGCGTGGTGCTGGATGCCATCAATTCAACAGGCGCGCTGGCGGTGCCGCCCCTGCTCGAAGCGCTGGGCTGCCAGGTAATCCTGCTCAACGGCGAAGTAAACGGCAATTTCGCCCACAACCCGGAGCCACTCAAAGAACACCTCAGTCAGCTTTCCATGGAAGTACGGCTGCAAAAAGCTCATTTGGGCATCGCCGTCGATCCGGATGTGGACAGGCTGGTATTTATGTGCGAAGACGGTGAGTTGTTCGGCGAAGAATATACGCTGGTGGCGGTGGCCGATTATGTGCTATCAAAACGCCCAGGCAACACGGTTTCCAACCTCAGCAGCACCCGTGCCCTGCGCGATGTAACGCTGAAACACGGCGGCGAATACCACGCTGCAGCCGTGGGCGAAGTGAATGTGGTGGAAAAAATGAAAGCCGTGCGCGCAGTGATCGGCGGTGAAGGCAACGGCGGTGTCATCGTGCCGGAATTGCATTACGGACGCGATGCACTCGCTGGTATTGCATTGTTCCTCAGCCATTTGGCGCTCTGTGGCAAGCAGATTTCCACCCTGCGCAAAACCTACCCGGAATACTACATGGCGAAAACCAAAATCGCGCGTTCGCCGGAAATAGACATGGAAAAAATATTCGCGACCCTGGCTGAAAAATACCACCGCGAGCAGATCAATACCGAAGACGGTCTGAAAATAGACTTTGAAGACGGGTGGGTGCACTTGCGGCCCTCGAATACAGAACCCATCATCCGGGTGTATTCGGAAAGCCATTCAGCGGTGATTGCACAGAATTTGGCAAGCAAGATTATGCGGGATATTGGGGACGGTGGACGGTAGACGGTGGACAGTGGACGGTGGACGGTGGACGGTTAACCCGCCGTAGCTTTAGCGAAGGAGGGTGGACGGTAAAAAATGAAATCCTATGGTAATTGAACAATTGATCGAGTTATTTGAGCGCGACCTTTTGAAAGTAAAGGAGGAGATCCGCCTTTACGAAGATGAAAGTGCACTTTGGGCGCTTCGCGGGAGCATCAGCAATTCAGCGGGCAACCTGACCTTGCACCTGGTGGGCAACCTGAATCATTTTATTGGGGCCACTTTGGGCAATTCTGGCTATATTCGCCAGCGGGATGATGAATTTGCCTTGAAAAACGTCGCCCGCGCTACCCTGCTGTCTATGCTGGACGAAACCATTGACATGCTAAAAACTACCCAGGCGCGCTTGGATGATGCCGACCTGGAAAAAGATTATCCAGTAGAAAAACACGGAAAAACCGTCAGTAA
>CAYVPM010000261.1:0-5313 GCA_964453475.1 uncultured Saprospiraceae bacterium
GGTTGGTCGATTGGAACAATTTTATTGGGGGCGTTCTTGCCAGGTTGCTTTATGGTGAGGCCAACGATTGTGTCTTCACAGGCGGCCCGAATCAAGTAAAATCGATCGAAAGAACTCGCCGTCATTTGCTTGAAAGTATTACCAAGGTCTTTGATGTCCTGAACATCGTAGTAGCTTCCCCGAGTATTGGAAGCTATAGAGTTTAGTTGAGGATAGCCGCCCAAGTCAAAACCGACAGCATACACAGGTACATTTGCAGCCCGTGCATTCAATGTCAGCTCGTACTCCGTAGAGGCATAACCTATTAGGCCTCCACTCGCATTTTCAAAACCGTCGGTGAATACCACCACGTAATGCGCACCGGGTGCGTCACGTAAGCTTTGCACACCGGCATCCACCGCGCCAAAAAGGGCCGTGTCGCCCCCATACTTCAAATAACTATCCCGGCGGGCAGACTTAGGCCGGCGCGTGGGAACAGGTTCAACCACATCAATATTGTGGTCAAAATTTACCCGCGTAAAATGCGCCTCAGGCAAATAGGAAACCAACAAATCAGCCGCATTTTGCATTTCCGTATAATGCGCATCCATCGATCCGGAGTAGTCTAACACAATAGAAAAATACAAAGGCACCGGGCTTTTGCCCTCTTTGGCTTCTGTGACGGTAAAGCCTTTGCAGATTTCTTTCTTTGCTTTGTCCACCAAGCCAGTAAAGTATTGTTTTTCTTTGCCTGGTTTGGCCATATTGCTCACCATGTTACCCGCTGGATCCATTACGCGAACGAACGTCAATAATGGCGTTTATACCTTCTTTTGTAAAGAATTCATATATTCCATTACGCGAACGATGATGTACACAGAATCTTTGGAATTAAACTTATTCAGGATTTTATAATCAAGTTTCTGGAACATAGAGTCACTCAAGGTGGCGACGTCTACGGTTTTTTGGGCAAAAGAAGGTGCAAGGCCAGCAAGGAGCACACCGAGTACAGTTAGGGTTCGAGTATACATGATTGTTTGAAATTTAGTTTTACAAATATCTGAATTTTTATTATACGCATGCTAATACTATTGCCATTTTTTTGCTTTTCCAGACCTAGCTTCAGCCCCCTTTCTGAAAGTCATGGCACATAGGCTGTTTTTATGCCCAGAAAACCCGACCTTCGCCGCCGCTTATGAACTTATGCGTCGACATCGGCAATACCCGCGTGAAAATCGGCCTTTTTCGGGGCAAAGAACTGCTGGAACAAAACACCTGGAATTCCTGGACCTTGCAGGAACTCATTGATTTTGGCAACCAGGCGGGCGTAAAAAACGTCTTGTTCTCCACGGTAGCAGAACCTGATCCTGACATGCGGGAACAATTAAGCGTTTACTTTCATGCCTTGGAGCTTGGCGCAAGTACCCTGCTGCCTTTTGAGAACCGTTATGCCACCCCTGAAACCCTGGGAAAAGACCGACTGGCAGCGGTTGCTGGTGGGCAAGCGTTGTTTCCCGGTGAAAATTGCCTTGTAATTGACTTTGGCACCTGTATCAAATACGACCTCATAACGGCTGAAGGCGTTTACCTGGGTGGAAACATTGCGCCAGGGGCAAAGATGCGGATTAAAGCCATGCACCAATTCACCGCACGGCTGCCGGAAGTGCCCATGGAAATGCCGGAAAATTTCACGGGAAACACTACCACAAGCGCCCTGCAAAATGGCGCTTTGAGGGGAATTGCCCTGGAAATTGAAGGATTTGTCCGGCTTTTTGAGCAAAAACACCAACCTTTGCGGGTGCTGCTGACAGGTGGCGACGCGCATTTTTTTGAACCATATTTGAATCTTTCAAATCACACGAACGTACCCGATCTTACACTACACGGCTTGAACAACATCTTAATGTACAACGCCTAAAAATTTTTCAAGTCGAACATAATAGTCAACGCAAAGTGGTTGTGAAAATCGTGATCGGATAATCATTTGAAATTCAAGCATTTTCCATCACTCAAATCACTTTAATCACAATAGAACTACCATGAGAATATCAGCACTTGTATTGCTCCTCTTTACCAGCATTGCCCTGTGGGCCCAACCCAAAATCAACTCCCCCTACTCCCGCTACGGCATCGGCGATCAGGTGAACCAGTATTTTGCCAACCAGGCTGCCTGGGGCGGGCAAACGGCTTCCTTCCACGACCCTTTCCACCTGAACCTGGAAAACCCTGCCTCCTTTGCCTTCCTGCGCGCTACCGCCCTGGAAACGGGATTGAACACCAAATTCAGTCATTACCAAAACGCATCAGAAAGCCAGGACATCTGGAGCGGCAACCTGGCTTATCTGGCACTCGGTTTCACCCTCAACAGCCCCATCAACGAAGTGCTGGACCGCGAAAAAAAGACCTGGAAATACGGTATGGGATTCGCCCTCACACCAAGCACCCTGGTGGGCTACAATGTGCAAGTCAGGGATACGCTCCCCGATCTGGGCTTCGTGCAAAGCACCTTCACCGGCAATGGCGGCACTTACCGCCTTACCTGGAGCAATGCTGTAAAACGCAAAAACACAGCTTTAGGCGCCAATATCGGCTGGGTATTTGGCAAGACAAAATACGAGAACAACACCCTCTTTGCCGATGACCCAGGCGGAACCCTGGATACATTTTCCCAGATATTCTTCCAAAATAACTACCGCGACGATATTTCCATGAATGGCTTTGTCTGGAAACTCGGCTTTCAGCACGATTTCACCCTGGAAACAGCTGAAAACGACAAAGACGTTCCCACCAAATGGATCACCGTCGGACTTGACGGCGAAGGGACCCATAAAATCAAAACGGTGACTGACAAATTCAGGATCCGCAGTAGAGGCCTGCTTGCCAATGGCCAATACCTGGATTCTGACACCCTGGATCAAAGCGTTGATGTGCGGCAAACCATAACCCTGCCCGCTACCTTTGCTTTAGGGTTTCAGTATGTCAAAGCCAACAAGTTCAAGGCAGGCGCCCAAATCGGCATGGAATTCTGGAACAAATACGTGAATGAAGTACGCCCAGAAAAGCTCAGAAACACGTTCTCCGTTTCTGCCGGCATGGAATACACCCCTGACTATATTTCCTACAACAAGTTCCTTCGCCGGGTGCGCTACCGCGTTGGCGGATACTATCGCCAGGACCCGCGCACAGTTGGCAACCAAAATGTGGATGATATGGGCCTTACTTTCGGTTTCGGTTTCCCGCTCGTCCTACCGCGCCAGCAAACCTCCTTCGTTAATGCAGCCTTTGAACTGGGGAAAATCGGCGCCGGAAGCCCCATCGAAGAATCCTATATCCGGATGACCTTGGGCTTTACCTTGAATGACAATACCTGGTTCTACAAACGCCGGTTTGAATAAAATCTGGTTTCAGGATGGCTTCGTGATTGGTTTCTCAATGAGAATTTCCAAGCGGGAAGCCATCCTCAAACACTGAAACCCTGACGCATGACAGAAGCCGACTTGAAAAAAATCCGCCGGATAGGCAAGATGCTCAATGCCCTGGAATTGATTTCCCCGTCATTGGCCGGAAAGATGGCGTTTAATTTTTTTTGCACCCCGCGGCGGCTACCCGTGCGCGAAAAAGATGCGGCATTTTTGGCCAGCGCAGCGCGGGGAAGCCTGACTTTTCAGAAGCAAAAGATAAGTACCTATAGCTGGAAATCAGCGCAGCCCGATGCCAAATCTGCCCTGCTGCTGCACGGCTGGGAATCCAACAGCGCACGCTGGCACAAATACATCAAGGGGTTGGTCGCGGCCGGCTTTACTGTACATGCGGTTGATGCCCCAGCCAGCGGCAATTCCCATGGAAAACGCCTGAACGTGATTTTGTACAGCAATGTCGTAAAGGAATTTATTGCCAACACCGGCAAGCCGCATGTTATCATCGGCCATTCGCTGGGGGGCGCAGCCGCCGTGATGAGCACCACGTTATTGGAAGCGCCGCAGCCGGAAAAAATGGTCTTACTCGGCGTTTTTGCTGAGTCGACCCGCGTGATCCGCGATTTTGGACAGTTGCTCGCAGTGAACCAAGGCGTAATTACCGCCATACACAAGGAAATTGAAAAGCGCAGTGGCTCACCCATTGAATCCTATTCAGTGGCGCAAAAAACAAAACAGCTCCAAAGCGTGAAAGGGATGGTCATACACGATACAGGCGATGAGGTAGCGCCATGGGAGGAAGGTCAGAAGGTAGCTGAAATCTGGGGCGCAAGTTTCTTAAAAACGGAGGGGTTCGGGCATCGCTTGCAGGACAAATCCGTTGTTCGCGCCGTGATTGATTTTGTGGTTCAGCCATAACAATGATAACGCAGCTAATTTCCTGTTCAAGCCAAACCAACCACAAACGCCTAACAATTAGCTAATTATCAAATTAGCTAATTAGCTAATTCGACAATTGCTTTTGACAAGATATAGTTCAAATACACCTCGTCCTGGTTGTTGATGCCCATTCGGTTGTTTGTAAGGTGTAGCAGGCTCGGCAGCGCTTTTTCCAGGTCATCGCCCAAACCCTTTGCTATCAATTGATTGCCGTGTAGCCAGCGCAACCATTCCGGCTGCTTGGTATCGTATTTTTCCTGTTCCAGGCTCGTCCAAAAAGCGTCCAGGGTAGTGCTTATTTTCTCTTTTTGCGGATCGAAGATTTTATCGAATGACGCAGTGACTTCTCCGGCCATATCTGCATCGTCGGAGGGAAAGAACAAGGGCAGCCATTGGTTGAAAAGTTCGCCGAAATACCAGCGCGCCCGCTCCCGGCTGAATCCAGCGCTAAAAGCTGTTATCAAGTGCAAGCGCAGGGAATCGAACATGGCGTCGCCATAGCTGAACTGTTCTTTGGCGATCCGATCCAGGGTTACACGGGTTGAAATGTGAAAATGTTCCTCTGCCCAAGCCAGGGCTTCTTCGCCACCAAACCTATTGGCTTCTGGCTCATACGACACTTCCCCCCATTCTCCCCTGTCGGCAAACCAGCCTTCAAATGCGGGCCTCAGCATTTCCTCAATCCAAGCGGCTTCCCCTTTCAAGCGTATGCGGACATGCGGCCCTTTTTCGTCGTGGTAGCGGACAAAAAAAGCACGGGCTTCCTTTTTAGGCCAGATGTATTGCTCCAAAAAAGGTTTCAGGGCGCGGGCCAGGAAAATGTCTTGGGTATCGTTTGGGTAAAGGTGAATGGAAAGCCAGGTCATTGGAAAAGTTGAATGAATGAAAGGGTTATCCCTCGAACACCATCGCATCGTGCCCCAGTTTCCTGAAATCCACGATTGTTACCGCCGACACACCCTGCTCGGGCATGTACACC
>CAYVPM010000262.1:0-5309 GCA_964453475.1 uncultured Saprospiraceae bacterium
GCAAGGCTTCTTGGGTGGCGGTAGTCCAAAGCCACGACAGTTGTGCTGCTGCGCGGATTTCGATCGGGTCGGCAGTATAATGGAGCTGCGAGATCATCACGGTGGCGCCTGAGGTGCTGAACACGATGGTTTTGTCAGCAATATTGAGGGAGTCGGCCTTGACCTTCCAATCAGATTTCAAGGTAGCGAAAAGGGCTTTGGCGTCGAGCGGCAATTTATCATTGACCATGACTATGCCGGATACAACATGTTGGTTTTTTTGGGCTTGGGCACTGAGGGTGATTTGAAATGAAAGCAAGAGGATTAAGGAGCTCAAGGTGCGCATGGGCGAAATGGACATAGAATATGTTTTGGTTGGTAAAAGGGGGTAAACGTTTAAAATTGGAATTTGATGTGCTGGATAAGGAACATGGCTGTAAAAAAACAAAGGGGTTTCACGCGAAGGGGTGACAAACATGCATAAGCGCAGTACATTGTGCATGAAAAGATATACTGTGATTCATGTGATTTTGAGTGCTTTGAGTGAAACAATGCCTGATTTCAAAATGATTGTAACATTCCAACATTCACGACCACTTTGCGTTGACAATAATAGGAAAATACCAGCTGACTGGCAAGAAAAAGCATGACTCAACCAACAACGCTGCTTTCCCAAATCCGCCATTCCTTCCCCATGCTTGACAACAATGGCCTGGCAGAGGAAATCGCAACAAAAGCCAGCCTCATTCGCGTGGCCAATGGCAACATCATCATGGATGCTGGCGATACCATCCGTTTGATACCGCTGGTGGTAAAAGGATCGATCAAAGTAGTGCGCGCTGATGAGGCGGGGCATGAAATCCTGCTCTATTACGTTCATCCCGGCGAAAGCTGCGCCATGACGCTTTCCTCCTGCATGAAACAGCAAAAAAGCAGCATCAAAGCCATCGCGCAGCCGTCGCTAGAACTCATCGGCATTCCTTCAGATGCCGCGTACATGCTTGGCCGGAAACACCCGGCTTGGTTCGATTTTGTGCTCGAATCCTATGCCTTGCGCTTTAATGAACTCCTTGAAATGGTGGATGAGATCGGTTTTGCAAGCCTCGACCAACGATTGGTCAAATACCTCCAGGAAAAATCGGCTTTGCTCGGCACCCTGGTGCCCCATATTTCACACCAGGAAATAGCCGACGACCTGGGTACCGCCCGCGCTGTGGTGTCGCGCTTGCTGAAGCAAATGGAACGCAAAGGCATGGTAAAACTTTCTCGCGGGCGCATCAAGATTCTTGGACTTATGCTACCTGAGTAGCATTTCTTCTCTCCTTGGAAGCTGAATTTTGTGTCAAAACTGGTACAAATGGAACAACAAAGTTTCAGTTGGCGCAAGTTGGCACTGGTATGCGCATTGTGTTTGGCAATTGCTGCTGCCATTGCGCTCATCATTCATTATTTCAAACAATAGAAACATTATCGATTATGAAAAAGAACATGGGTTCTACCGACAAGGTTGTTCGCCTTATTTTGGCAGCCGTTTTTGCCGCACTTTATTTTACGGGAAATGTGACCGGAGTTTTGGGCTACGGCCTGCTGGCACTGGGCGCTATTTTTGTACTGACCAGCCTGGTCAGTTTCTGCCCGATTTATGCATTGGTCGGCATGTCAACCTGTCCCGTGCCGGAGCGAAAATAAGCGCTGAAATCAGGGTGTAAAAGCAAACTTGATGGTGCAGGTGCGGAAATGACGCATTTGCACCATTTTTGTTTACTTATTTGTCGGCACACAGCTGCCGATAAGCTTGAGCAGCGGATTGTTTCCTGAAGTGTATCTATAGGCGACGCAAAGTGACCGTGAATGTTGGAATGTTGTGATCATTTTGAAATCAGGCATTGTTTCAATCAAATCATTCAAAATCACTTTAATTATGGTATAAAGCCTTAGTTTTGGCATTTAAAACAATAAAGCACCGCAGCTACACTCATGACAAGATTCTTTACATTTTCGCCCATTACTTTGTTTCTCCTCCTCTTCTTCGCCTTCACGGCATGCGATAAAAAAGCAATGGTCGACCCGGAGCAAATGAAAAAAGAAGCGCTTGAACAATATGCTGCAGTCGTACTGGCCAACTACGAAGATACCTACAATACCGCTCATACATTGAAGCTGGCCATTGATGCATTTCTGGCAGCGCCTACCGACGCGGGCTTTCAAGCATGTAAAACGGCCTGGCTCAATGCCCGCATCTCCTATGGACAATCGGAAGCCTTCCGGTTCTATGGTGGCCCCATCGACGGCGTTGACGGCCCTGAAGGACTTATTAATGCCTGGCCAATGGATGAAGCTTTCGTCGATTACGTAGCCGGGAATGCCAATGCCGGCATCATCAACAACCCAGCACAATATCCTGCCATCACCAAACAACTCCTGATCAGCCTGAACGAACTGTTTTCAGAAGTGTCCATATTCTCCGGCTACCATGCCGCCGAGTTTTTGCTTTGGGGTCAAGACTTGAACAGCTCAGGGCCGGGTGCCCGGCCTTATACCGATTACGTCATGGGCTCGGGCAGTACGGCTGCCAACCAGGATCGCCGCAGACTTTACCTGCAGGTTGTGATGGAGTTATTGCTGGAACATTTGGCGGCGGTACGGGATGAATGGAAAACAACGGGCAATTACCGCCAGCAGTTCCTCAATAGTTTTGAAGCAAAAAAATCAATCGGACTGGTCTTTTCAGGTTTGGCAGAATTTGCAAAAGGGGAAATCGGCGGAGAGCGGATGTTCGTCGCTTTGGATTTGATGGATCAGGAGCATGAGCACTCCTGCTTTTCAGACAACACTGTCACTGACCTGAAAATGAATTTGTTGGGGATAAAAAACGTCTATTACGGCAATTATATTAACAGCAATGGGGCCTTCCTGACAGGTCGCAGTTTTTCAGAAGTGGCCCAACAATTGGCGCCTGAGAAAGCCGACCTGCTTGCACTCGCATTCGCCAATGCCGAACTGAAAATGAACGCAATACCCGATCCATTTGATCAGGCAATACTCAATAATGGAACCGCTATAACTGAAGCCATCGATGCGGTCAGAAACCTGAGCGACCAACTGATAGAAGTAGGCCACGGCATCGGCGGAGAATTTTAACGGCCTCAATCGGTTGCCATGCGTTATTTTCTGATAAGCTCCTCCTTGTTCCTTCTGGCGGTTTTTTCTTGTAAAAAAGACGACAAACCGCCGGTTGCCAATCCAGATACATCGGAACTATACACGGGCGGGACACTTGCCACTACCTTCGATTTTGGAGAAAATGCCTTCGGGGTGCAAGCCAAGGGCATGACCGCGGCACAGGATGGAGACTTTGTCGTTGGCAATTCCCTTTTTCGCTCCAATTGGGTCACTGCACCAGCCTCGGTTCAGACACTGGATGGCCTGGGGCCCATATTTAATGCTATATCTTGCGGCAGTTGCCATTTCAAGGACGGCCGGGCCAAGCCTCCTGAATCCGCTGCTGAACCTTTACGCGGACTGCTGTTCCGCCTCAGCATTCCGGGAATGGGGACACATGGGGAGCCTGTTGACGACCCCGTTTATGGTGGGCAGTTCCAGGAAAAATCTATCCTTAATGTTGCACATGAAGGCGACGTAGTGGTACAATATGAAGCGATTACAGGACAATACGACGACGGCAGCAGCTATACACTCCGCCAGCCAAACTATTCGTTCCAAAACCTCAACTACGGCAATTTTGCACCCGGACTCATGTATTCACCGCGCATTGCGCAGCAATTGCCCGGCATCGGATTGCTTGAAATGGTGCCTGAAGCCGATATTTTGGCGTTTGCAGACGAGCAGGACAACAATGGTGATGGCATTTCGGGCAGGGCTAACCTTGTGTGGGACATTGCCGCACAAAACAGCACGCTGGGACGCTTCGGCTGGAAAGCCGGTCAACCCAGTTTGAAACAACAGGCAGCAGCAGCGTTCAACGGCGACATTGGCATTACCAGCAACTTGTTCCCGCAAGACCATCTTAGCCCGACACAATTGCAGCAACACCCCAATGTGCCCAATGGCGGTACACCGGAATTGCCCGACGAGTTTCTTCAAAAAGTAGTAACCTACCTTCAAGCCCTTTCGGTACCGGCACGTCGTGATTACAATGCCCCGGATGTATTGCGGGGGAAGTTTATTTTTTCAGAAATCAAGTGTACTGCATGTCACCAGCCACAGCTAAAAACCGGGAATGGCGGCGGTATCACGGCTTTGCAAGGGCAGAAGATATGGCCATACACCGACCTGTTGCTGCACGATATGGGCGCGGGGTTGGCCGATGGCCGGCCTGATTTTTTAGCATCCGGGCTGGAATGGCGCACCCCGCCGCTGTGGGGTATTGGCTTGGTGCCCGTGGTGAATGGCCACAGCTATCTTTTGCACGACGGGCGGGCAAGAAATGTGGAGGAGGCAATCCTTTGGCATGGTGGCGAGGCTGAAAAATCGAAGGAAGCATTTAAAAAGCTATCAAAAACAGACCGAAATGCTTTAATTTTGTTCGTGAATAGCCTGTGAACGCAGCAATTGATGTTGCGCACAAGATAATTGCGGCACTTGTTCACTATGACCATTTTATGAAAAAAACGATACTTTTCCTGCTTGTGCTGCAAATGATTGCCGGTGCATTGACCGCACAGAAAATCTTCCATGCACGCGTTGATAAAACAGATGTGGCACTCCGTGGCGCTCCGGCAGTATTGGGTCAAATTACCATGAACGCCCCCTCGGCTGGCAAAGTTGTCGTCCGTTTTGACGGAGATTGCATTTCTGCAGCGGGCGACCGCATTGTATTGGCGGCCAGCAACACAACAAACCTGGGTGGGAACGACAGCAGCGTTGTTGTAAAAAGGATTCCTGCCTACCTCAGCAGTTGCCTGTTTTCCCACACCCGGGTGTACTATGTGCCTGCGGGTACGCATACTTTTTATGCGCTTGGTCAAAACCTTGAGGAAATGGGAGGGAACGGAATCGCGACTGTTTATGGAAGTTTGACAGTCGAATGGTTTCCTGAAACACCTGGAGAGGCTTTTGTGCGCCATAAAGGCATCGCCAAAACCAATTTCAATGTGGAAGGAGCAACAGTAATCCTGGCAGAGCAACAAATTTCAGTTCCGGCAGCCGGCACAGTGGTCGTTCGTTTCGATGGGTACAGCGTTTCAACTGACGGCGACCTGCTCTTTTTCGCTGCGAGCAATACCCCGAACTGGGGTGCCTACGATGCAAGCGCGAGTATGGAAATTGCCACCATAGACTACAATAAAAATTTGTTTGTGCATGTCCGA
>CAYVPM010000263.1:0-5277 GCA_964453475.1 uncultured Saprospiraceae bacterium
GTATGCCATACCAACAGATAACCCATATTTTGGCGCCCTGAGCGTGCGGAACGAAATCTGGGCGGGCGGACTGCGAAACCCCTGGCGAAACGCTTTCGACAAGCTGACCGGCGACCTTTGGATCGCCGATGTAGGGCAGGAAAAATTTGAAGAAATCAACTTCCAGTCCGCAAATTCAGGTGGCGGCGAGAACTATGGCTGGCGGTGCTATGAGGGCAATTCTGTTTTTAGCCCAACCGGCTGCCAGCCGATTGCCAACTACGATTTTCCCATTTTTGAATACGCACACAATCCGACGAACGGCTGTTCTGTCACGGGCGGATTTGTATATCGCGGGGCGCAATTCGCCCGTTTTTTTGGAAAATACCTGTTCACCGATGCTTGTTCTGCCAAACTTTGGGCCACGACCCAAACAGGCGGCGCGTTCACGACCGACTCCATCGGGAAATTGCCGAAGTTCAATTTCGTCACTTTCGGGCAGGACAACGAGGGCGAATTGTACCTCGGCAGTTTTGCCCTCATGGAGCCGGGAACGGGCAAAATTTGGAAATTGACAGACACCTCCTCTTGCCTTCCGGTGGCCTTTTTCAGTTTTCAGGATACCATAAAAACGACTGCGCAAAGCATCGAATTGATCGCTTTGAGTGGTACGGGGTTGACATTCCAATGGGCACTCAACGGCATTGACATCCCTGGGGCAACGGCTCCCGTTTTCATTGCCGACCAGTCGGGGTGGTACACTGTAAAAGTTTCAAAAGGCAACTGCACGAACATTTCTACCGCCACTTTTTTGAAATTTGAAAGCCAGAGTCCAATAAAGGACCTACATGCCGCTTCCTTCAGAATTTTCCCCAATCCGACCGATGGTTTTGCGAAAATCGAAGCCCCGGCCAGTTTTGAAATCGGAGAGATTCGGGTTTTTGATGCTTTCGGGCGATTGGTTTTGGTTTCAAAAAATGCGGAAATAGATCTGGCGGACTACCCGGAAGGGATCTATTTTTTAAAAATTAGCGGTAAAAATGGACCCGTTACAGGCCAAACCATTCAAAAAGTGACAAATTAATGCTGTCAAAAGTTAGCCTTCGCTTCGCCACACTTGCCGACAAAAGGGCGGTTTTTGAAGCCGTTACTCCTGCCCGAAGCTCCCCTCCAAAATAAAAGTCAGCCAGTTGTTTCGGTTGATGGTTTGAAAAGTTGATTGCGGATATATTTCTTTCCAAGCAACAGGTGCTTTTGCTTCCTTGTTGCCAAATTTAAACTCAAACCCGGCAAGATTCCCCTCGTATTCTTCCACATAATCGAGTTCAGCTCCGGTTTGTAGACGCCAGAAAAACTGATTGGCCCGTTTTTGAGCGTTCTCAAGCAGTTTGGAACGTTCGATAAAAAGGAAGTTTTCCCAAAGACCGCCTGTGTCATCCCGGAGATGGAGTGGTGCAAATTTTTCAATCAATGCATTGCGAACCCCTAAATCCTGAAAATAGATTTTCTGTTTTTTTGAAATCTCTTTCCGCAGATTCCGGCTATATCCGCCGACTGTTTTCAGGACAAATGCTTGTTCCAACAAATCCACATAACGCTGGACGGTAGCTGTGTCTAGCCCTAGTTGCCTGCCCAATTCGTTGAACGAAACCTCCGAGCCTATTTGAAATGCCAACAGTCGCAACAGGTCGCGTAATTTTCCGCTTTGGCGGATGCCGCCGAGTTCGAGAATATCTTTGTAAAGGTAAGCTTGGGTCAACTCGTGTAAAAAAGTGGCCTTGTCTGTGCGGTTTTCAAGTTCCAGAACTCCCGGATAGGCGCCAAAAATTAGCCATTCTTCAAGTCGGCTGTGGTAATCTAAAACACTTGAGCGCGCAATCAATTCCGTTGCAGAAAATGGATGAAGCCTGAATGTCCAGGTACGGCCGGTCAAAGGCTCATGGATTCGATTGGCAAGATCAAGTGTGGAAGAGCCGGTGACGAGAATGCGCAGGTTTGGGAAATTGTCGTGGAGGATTTTTAAGTTGATGCCGATGTCCGGAATGCGTTGTGCCTCGTCAATAAACAGAAAATCAAACCCGGCAACAAAAAGCCTTAGTTTTTCAGGGTCTCTGGAAGAAAAAACCTCGACATGCGGGTCAAAATCAGCGTTGACCTGCAAGACCTTTTTAGGCCCCATTTTTTCCAGGATACGCTTTGCCAAGGTTGTTTTGCCCACCTGCCTTTGCCCATAAAGGAGGACTATTTTACGAGATTCTCCAGTCAACCTTGCGCTGATTGCCTGTTCTAATGTTCTTGAAATAAATGTTTTCATGATTCCTATTCTAAAATATAGCGCAAATTTATCGAATTTATTCTATAAATTTACGCGAATTTATAGAATAGAAAAAAAATATTAAAATTAAACCATCTCCAAATATTCAGCAACCTGCTTTCTACGCTTCATCCCCGGATATGATTGGTACATCAAAAGTTACTATTCGCCCCGCCACACCCGCCGACAAAAGGGCGGTTTTTGAATGGTGTTGCCTAAGCGACATCACCGCCGGCATGATGGGTGAGCCGCTTTTCCCCGACAACCCCGTGCCGACCTGGGAGGAGTTTCAGGACGATTACCTCGACCATTTTTTCGACGGCACGAAGCCCCGGCTCGGTCGATCGTTTATCATTCAGGTTGCGGGGGAAGATGTAGGCCACATCAATTACAACAACATCGAAGACGATAATTCCACCGAACTCGATACCTGGTTGAAAAACAGCCATTTCACTGGAAAAGGGTACGGAACTGCCGCCATTCAATTGCTATGCGATTATTTGAAAGAAACCTTCGATTGCCCTTATGTCATTATCGCCCCCTCGCGTCGAAACCCGTACGCCATCAAATCCTACCTAAAAGCGGGCTTTGTCGAGGCTGATTTTACCCCAAAAACCTTTGTGCCTGATTATTTCGATGCAATAGTTTTGGTAAAATGGCTTGGTTGAAGGTTGAAGCATGGTTTTTTCCGGGTTCCGGCACGCGCGCTGCCTATAAGCGGCTTCCTGCTGAATCGAAGGCTGGGCTGCCTTGGCAGATAAAAATCTGGATATTTTGGAGTAGTGTGGTAGTTTTGTTCCGGAACTTTCACCCTAATGCCAAAGTATGTTTTTTCACTAAACAAATTTTTACAATGGGAATCAACTTTATTGCATTGCTCGTAGCAGCTCTCGTGCCAATGGTAATTGGCTTCATTTGGTACCACAAAAGCGTTTTCGGCAGCGCCTGGATGCGCGCCGCCGGCGTCACTGAGGAAATGACCAAAACGGCTAACATGCCGGTCATTTTTGGGGTGTCATTCCTGATGAGCCTTGCCTTAGCCTTCGTTTTGAACTCGATTGCCTACCACGATTCGTTCGTAGGCGGCGCCATGTTTTATGCCACCAACGGCACCATGATTCCCGAGCCGGGCTCGGAATTGGCAAAATGGTTCGAATACTACAACACCAACCTCGCGGCTTCCAACCACACTTTTGCACACGGCGCATTCCACGGGTTGTTTATAGCGGGTCTGCTGATTGCCCTGCCAATCATCGCTTCCAATGCACTTTATGAAAGAAGAGGCTTTAAATACATCGCCATCAGCGCGGGCTATTGGATTGTGTGCCTGACTTTGATGGGGGGGATTGTCGCTGGATGGAAGTGATTTTTGACAGGAATGATCTTCAACAACAGGCTTCAAAAAGTGTTATTTTGGCATGGAATATTACGATGAAAACCTGAGCGTTCGGCAAGGCATTGAACAAATGTTTGCCCGTTTTGGATTTAGTTCCGATGCCTATATTGCTAAATATTTTGCCCTTTTGGTTGGAAAGTTTCCGATTTATTTGCCCAATACCCAAAGCCGGGTGTTCGTGGTGCGTTTTCACGACATTCACCACGTCCTGACCGGTTATCCTGCCACCTGGAAAGGCGAGGCCGAAATCGGGGCTTGGGAAATTGCCACTGGGTGCAGGTCGTATTTTGTGGCTTGGTTCCTGAACGCTGGTGCAGTCGCTATAGGAGCATTGTTGTGGCCGAAGGCCGTTTAGAAAGCCTGGCAGCGCGGCAGAAAAACGCAGACAAATCTTTACCACGATTTTGATTACGATGCGCTTTTGCCCTTAAAGATCAGTGAATTGCGCGAAAAAATAGGTTTGGCGCAGGCCTGACAGCGTTGGAAGAACGGCTTTGGACCGCCTTTTCATTCGAAACCTTGAACGCGTTGAATACCCCCCGGCAGTCTTGTTTGGGCGATTTTGATAAAAATTCGCAGGAATGCCGAGCAGATTGCCGGTTCAAATCCAAATTTCTGCACGATGCTTCTTTAAATTGTATTGAAATCAAAATCAGAAAATATGCTTAAGCGCCGTGAGTTTTTGAAAAACGCCGCCGCATGTTCGTTCATCGCATGGGCGCACCCATTCTGCGGGCAAGCAGGCGCCATTTCTGAGAATGAGCAGTCGGCTGTTCCCCCAAAAAAACACCGAATCGAGCAGATTTTCCTGCAATGCGCCGTGCCTTTGGCGGAAATGAAAGCATTTTATCATGAAAAACTGGGCTTGCCACTCGCGTTCGAAAGCCCGGAAAAAATCACTTTTCGGGCGGGTTTGTCGTTGCTGACTTTTGAAAAAATTGAAGTTGCAGAAGATGCGGCAAAACCGTTTTACCATTTTGCTTTCAACATCCCGGAAAACAAAATCCTGGCTGCGCTGGACTGGCTTCAGCTTCGCACCCCGCTGGTTGTGACGCCGCCACATTTGCGCGATGAAACCATGCCTTCGGTGGTGCGCCATTTCAGGCACTGGGATGCGCATTCCCTCTTTTTTTGGGATCCTTCGGACAACATCGTGGAGTTTATCGCCCGTCATGCGCTGAAAAATGCCGCGCCCGGCGCATTCGCGGTCGACGATATATTGAATATCAGCGAGATTGGCTACATGGTGGAAAATCAGGAACGCCATGCCGACTGGCTCAACAAGGAGACTGGCTTACGCGCCTACCCAATGGGAACGAAAGACCGCTGGGCAATGGGCGATGAACAGGGGCTGGTGCTCTGCTTGCCCATCGGTCGGGAATTCGGCGATTACCCGGCAGGCAAGTCCAAATCGTTCAGCATTTTCCCTACCCGCTCGATTGTTTTGGCGGAAAAAGGGGAGGCATTGCGTTTTGAGGGGTATCCTTACTTGTTGGATATCAGGCGTTTGTGAACCCCACCCCCAACCCCACCCCCAACCCCTCCCCCAACCCCTCCCCCTTCGGGGAGGGGGGCTTATGGCAGCTTT
>CAYVPM010000264.1:0-5270 GCA_964453475.1 uncultured Saprospiraceae bacterium
GGTTGTGCTTGGGCCCTTCGTTTTGCCAATTGGGCTGCTCGCTGCGGCTTTGGGCTTCCTGCGCCTGCCGCTGGCGGTTTTCGAGCCATTGTTCGCGCAATTCCGGAAAGGAGCCATCGGCGTTCACGCGGTCGCGCCACCACCATTTCCAGCGCTGGTATTTCACAAAATTATTGTCCCAACAATCGGTTTCTTCCGCGTATTCCGTGGCGAAATAGGCATCCAGTTGCTGGCATATTTCAAAGTAGTTTTTTGAAACAATGGGGGCGTCAATTTCGGGTAGGGTTTGCGCGCTGAGTATGTTCGAAAGGAGTAGCAGGATGCTTAGCGCAGAAAGCCTTAGGCTGTTGTTTTTCATAAAAAAGACGGGTAAAAGTGAAGGTGGCTCAAAGGTAATCTATGCGCAGTAATTGTAGAAAACCTTGTAGTATGCTTGTGCCACTACTGTCCATCGCATGCAATTCAGGAACAAACCTTATTTTTCCGCCGCTTTTTGCAATTCGATTGAACCATTGTGCAAAAAAATACCTTATTAGACCCAGCAAAGCTCCCTAACAATACGCCATGCCCGTTTTCTTGTTGAACGACAATGACCCTTCATTCCCAGAAGCCGAACTGGCAGAGGCGTCGGGCTTATTGGCAGTAGGTGGCGACCTGAGCGAGGCGCGGCTGTTGATGGCCTATTGCAACGGCATTTTTCCCTGGTTTCAGGAGGGCGCCGATTTTTACTGGTATTCCCCCGATCCGCGGTTTGTGCTGTTCCCCAAGGAGTTGCGGGTACACAAGAGCATGCGCTCCATTTTCAACCAAAAGAAGTTCCGTGTAACCCTCGACACCTGTTTTGAGGCGGTTATGCGCAATTGCGCTTCCACCCCACGCCCCCCCTACGACGGCACCTGGATCAGCGAGGATTTTGTAAAGGGCTACACACGCTTGCACGAACGTGGCTTGGCGCATAGCGTGGAAGTGTGGCAAGGCGATGACCTGGTGGGGGGGCTTTACGGTATTTCCATTGGCAAGCTCTTTTTCGGGGAAAGTATGTTTGCTCAGGTCCCCAACGCTTCGAAAGCGGGGTTTATAACGCTGGTGCGCGCCCTTGAAAAAATGGATTTCTGGCTCGTCGATTGCCAGGTTGAAACCGAACATTTGGGCAGCCTTGGCGCAAAGGGCATTTCCCGGACAACATTTTTGGAGCTTCTGGCGAAAAACGCCTACCAAAAAACGATGGCAGGGAAATGGCGGTTTGCGGAATCAGGGGGAATTGAGGCGGTGGACGGTGGACGGTAGACGGTGGACGGTAGACGGTAGACGGTGGACGGTTTGCTCAACATCGGGTAAATGGTTTGGATTTGGTTTTTTAGCACTCAAGCTGAAATTATAATAGCAGGGTTGTGGATTTCAGCGTTTTTGGGCAGAATTTTTTCCCAGAGCCAAAAGTGCTGAAACGTAAATGCTAAACCTGAAAACCACTGTTGTGCAAACCGTCCACCGTCCACCGTCCACCGTCTACCGCCCCGCCCGAATCAACTCAATATAGCCGCTCAACACTTCGCCCCGAAGCACGGTGCCGCCTACCCGGCTTTCATAAACTTTGCAGATGTACAAATAAGTGCCTTCTGACAGCTCCTTGCCCTGCTGGTCGCGCCCGTTCCAATTGAGCGCTGGGTCGCTGGTGTTAAATACCAGGTTGCCCCAGCGGTTGAACACCTGAAAATCGACCCTGCTGATAAAACGCCAGCCCGGAAACGGGGTGAACAGGTCGTTGGCATCGTCGCCATTGGGGGAAAATACGTTGGGAAGTTCGTATTTCGGGCAATTGTCGACACATACCGTATTGCTCAAGGCGCTTTCATTGCCGACGGAATCGATGGCAGAAACGGCATAGCAGCCCGCAAGCCCGGCTTCCAGGCTGTGCGTGAATGTCGTATTGCTGGCGCCATCCTGGCTGCCCATGGGTGTGAGCGTTTCACCCTCCATGGGGGCATACCAGATGCGGTAGGTATCGGTGTCATCTGCCCCGTTGCAAGTCACATTGGGATTGGTCCAGGACAGGTTGTTTTGATAAGGCGGCTCAGAAGGCAGGTTATTGGGCACATCGCAGAGATTTTTTACCGTCAAAACGGGTGGACAGGGCGGAATGAGGTCGGTAGGCACGCTGCAGGTCTCTTGCGAAAGGTTGACGAGCGGATCTGCTACGCCGCCGATGCTGTAGGTACCGATACTTTTGATGTAGTAGCAGTATTCCTTGCCGTTGATCAGGCCGCGGTCTTCATACTTTTGGGTGCTTGATTCCCCGATGGAGTCAAACAATTGGGTGAGGTCGTTTTTTCGGTAAATGACGTAGCGGTAATTGCCCCAGGGCACTGTTTCCTGCCAGGAAAGCAGGTTGGTTTTGTCGGAGGGTGAGGCTGTTAAAAAAACAGAAGACGCCTTGTTGGTTGAGCCAAGCAGCTGATTGCCTTTGGCATAAAAATCAATGCGGTAGTGGTAGGGGCTGCCGGCAGTGAAGAGGTTTTGGTCAAATTCAAAAATGGTGTCGTTCGCTTGCCAGAAGGCGTTGGCCACAAAGTTGGCCGCGGGCAGTTCCACCATTGGCCCGGTATTGAAACCCGTGCCGCGCAGCAGCTGATATCGATACGGGCCGTGGTTGATAAGGGTGTCGAGGTCGGCCGCGATGGGTTTTGACCAGGCGATTTTCATTTTTCCGTTTGCCGGGTCTGTCGTTTCAACCGATACATTGGTAATTAAGGGCAGGTCGCGGGGCAGTTGAACGCATACCTCTTCGGATGCCAGGCTTTCCACCAGGTTGTAGGGATATCCGCCGGCAGAAAGCCGCGCAAATTTTGCCAGCACACGGTAACAATAGGTGCGCCCGCGTTCCACATTGGTGTCGTTGAACCAATAGCGCCCGTTTTTTACGCCCTTTGTTACAAATACCAACTCTTGGTAGCCTTTCCCTTGAAGCCCCGGCGTGCAAGTATCGATCACAAATGGATTGCTGCCTTCGCGGCGCCACACGGAAAAGCCATAGAAATAGTTCTCCGCAGCGCCTTCGCACTTGTAGGGTTTATCCCAGCTGATTTCCACATTTGTTTGGTTCACTTCAGCCTGCAAGCCTTTTGGCGCGGGCCCTACCACTTTTATTCTGACAGTTTTCAAATCGGCCAACTGCGGAACGCCCAGCGAATCGGTGGCCTTAAAAACAACAGAATAGGGCTGGTCTGAAATATGCTCGCAGGCGGTTACCCATTTGAACGTGCCGAATACTGGCCAGGGATCGTGTTTGGCAGCTGCAGCAAATATCGCCGGGCTGTATTGAGAAGTCAACGGGGCGCCCAGGGCTGTAAGGCGTACCCGGTTTGAAGAGTCGGGGTCTGTTCCGGTTACCTGGAACTGAATGGTGTCGCCTGCTACGACGCAAAGTTTATCGATGGTCGTGACACTCGGCGGGTTGTTGTTGCATGCGCTCACAAAAATCTGCATGTCGCGGATGGTCGTGTCAATCGGCTCTCCTTCCCGCCAGGAAACGATGATAAAGGCGATGTTGTATTCTCCTGCTTCCTGGGGCGAAAGCCACAAAATATCGCCTGTCACCGGGTGCATCTGCAACGCATTGTTGCTGCCGGGCGATATGTTCTGCGGCCAGACGTAGTTTTGGACATTGGTGCCAAGCCCCTGCAGCGGCACAATCAACTGGTAAGATAGGCTGTCGCCATCGATGTCGTTGGCATTAGGGTTGTGGCGGAATGGTTTTCCAATACAGGCGTTGTCGATGGGCGGCTGAAACAGAAATGGGGTGGTATTCACACCGCCAAACTGAGGATCCTGAAAGGAATATGTCGTTTCAATATGGAAAGGGATGTTGTCGGAAGCGGGGTAGTTCACATTCCGGATGCCGCCATTGCGGTTCATGTCGGTCATGGAAATTTTATAGGTGGCCGGACCGGCATAGGTATGTTCGGCGATATAAACGTTGTATTTCACGTCGTTGGTGAGGGGCTGCCCCTGGCCGCCGTTGTTGAAACGCGGCACCTTTTGAATGATGCCATCGCCCCAGTTGATCTCCAGGGTGTCGCGGTCGGCATTGACGCTGCTGGTTTTGGTCCAGGTGATGATGGTGGCCCGCACTTTCAGCGGGCCTATCTGCGCGACGTGGATTTCGCCTGCGCGGTTATGGGTGGCGAACAGTAGCTGTGGCGCAAGGAGAAGTGCAAGAAATGGGAACAGTAGTTTTTGTTTCATATACTTTGATTAAAGTGATTCTGAATGATTTGAGTGACCTCCTACGCCCTGAAAAAGGGCTTCGGCGGGTAAAAAACAAATGCCTGATTTTAAAATGATTGCAACATTCCTGCTTTCACAACCACTTTGCGTTGACTTTAATTGAATAGATACTTGTTTTTATCAAAACGCGTTCTGTGCCTTTTCAAGTACGTATGAATATTGCAAAAACAGCATTTTGAAGCCACATGTTTTATCAATGCCCCATCTTTTCAACTTAAATACGCCTGCTTGGGGCGTTTGACGTAGAAACGCCTACCCGACCTCTTCCACCTCAATTTCTGCTTCCGCTTTTACCTTTTCCTCCTCTTCAGCAATAATATCCAACTCTACCCGCAAATTGTCGATGATAAACTCCTGGCGCTCGGGGGTATTCTTGCCCATGTAGTAGGCCAGTACGTGGTCGAGGTTGGTGTCTTCGGGCAGTATCACCGGGTCGAGGCGGATGTCTTCGCCGATGAAGGCGCCGAACTCGCCGGGACTGATTTCGCCCAAACCTTTGAATCGGGTGATTTCGGGCTTGCCGCGCAACTTGGCCATGGCTTCCTTCTTTTCTGTTTCTGAGTAGCAATAATAGGTTTTCTGCTTGTCGCGCACGCGGAACAGGGGCGTGTCGAGGATGTACAGGTGGCCGTTGCGCACCAGGTCGGGGAAGAACTGCAGGAAAAAGGTGAGCATCAGCAGTCGAATGTGCATGCCATCCACGTCGGCATCGGTGGCGATCACGACGCGGTTGTAACGCAGGTCGTCGAGCGAATCTTCGATGTTGAGGGCGTGTTGGAGCAGGTTGAACTCCTCGTTCTGGTACACGATTTTTTTGGTGAGGCCGTGGCAGTTCAGCGGTTTTCCGCGCAGCGAGAACACGGCCTGCGTGTTTACGTTGCGGGCTTTGGTGATGGAGCCGCTGGCCGAGTCGCCCTCTGTGATAAAAATGGTCGTGTTGATTTTTTCTTCCTCTGGCCCTTTTTCGTTGAGGTGGTAGCGGCAGT
>CAYVPM010000265.1:0-5270 GCA_964453475.1 uncultured Saprospiraceae bacterium
CTTCGCCAGGGCCATCGAGAAGCAGGACACCTTTCGGGGCGAGAGCTCGCCAGGGGCCTGGAAAAAGACCCGAAATCGGGTTACGACTTCAATGCCCGGTTTGTAAGGCCGTCCGGCGACCTCGGCATAGAGACCAATTGCGCCGCTTACGAGAGCGCCCTGGGTCCATTGGGCGACGAAGAAGACTTCTCTCCCGATATTTTCAACGATGAAATTGACGAGACCACAGGAAAAAAATTAGACCCTGGAAAAAAGCCCGACGACACCTTTGGAGATGAGAATAACTAGCCCTGCAGGCTCCAAACACAGCTTTTACAAGAATTTCAAGCGTTGACACGACAGCATTTGCTACTGAAAACCTAGTCAACGCATCCGTTCTTTGAATTATTTTTTTGTTAATGGCATTGAAAACCAAATATTTAAGAAATGATGCTGTACCTTTGTCCCGGCAAGTTGCCACATCACAATAATTAATTTTTTTTTCAATGTACACTGGAACCGTAAAGTTCTTCAATGAATCCAAAGGATTTGGCTTCGTTGTTGACAACTCCTCAAAAGAGGAAATCTTTGTTCACGTTAGCGGCCTGATCGATAACATCCGCGAGGGTGATACCGTGACGTTCAACACAGAGCGTGGCAAAAAAGGAATGAATGCAGTAGATGTTAAAATCGCTTAATTAGCGGTTTTCATTTGATTGATAAAATTCTGAACCTCCGGTGGGCAACCACCGGGGGTTTTTTTATTTGATAATTTCTGGTCACTTTTTAAATAGTGATTGGATGATTGGTGATTGGTAGCACAACATTCCTTGTCAATCTGGAATTTGTTTTTCAACCCCTTGATGAATAAAGGTGATGGCTCGACCAGGCCTGCTGAAACCACATCCCAAGCGCACCATGGAAGACGTGCCAATTATCACATTATCCCATTATCAAATTATCACATTAACTACGTTTCCCTCATTATCAAATTATCACACTAATTTTGCCCCTCTTTTTTGAAATTTACAAGCTTTTTCCATGCATTCTGATAGTTTTGAAGTAATTGGTGGTCAGCCACTTAAAGGTGAACTCCAACCTCAAGGAGCAAAAAATGAAGCGCTGCAAATTGTCAGCGCCGTCCTGCTCACCGACGAAGTCGTCACCATTTCAAATGTGCCCGATATCCTGGATGTCAACAAGCTCATTGAGTTGTTGCGCGGACTGGGCGTTACGGTAGAACGCCTGGCTGAAGACAGCTATCGTTTCTGCGCCGGCACCGTCGATATTTCCTACTTGCGTTCCGCCGAGTTTATGCGCGACGCGCAGCGCCTGCGCGGCTCGCTGATGCTGATCGGGCCACTGTTGGCGCGTTTTGGCCGCGCTATCCTGCCCAAGCCCGGCGGCGATAAAATTGGCCGCCGTCGCCTCGACACGCATTTCCTGGGATTCCAGAAGCTTGGCGCTGAATTCAAGTACGACGACGAAAAAGACATTTATTACATCGAGCAACCGAAAAACGGCCTGCAAGGCGCCTACCTGCACATGGACGAAATTTCCGTGACCGGCACCGCCAATGTCGTCATGGCCGCTGTGCTGGCCAAAGGAAAAACCACCATTTACAACGCCGCCTGCGAACCTTATGTACAACAGCTTTGTCGGATGTTGGTGCGCATGGGCGCAAAAATCACCGGCATCGGCTCCAACCTGATCCAAATCGAAGGCGTAGAATCCTTGGGCGGCACCGAACACCGTTGCCTGCCCGATATGATCGAAATCGGCTCGTTCATCGGACTGGCCGCTATGACGAAGAGCGAAATAACCATTAAAAATGCCGGTGTGGAGCAGCTAGGCATCATACCTTATACCTTCGAAAGGCTTGGTATTCAAATAGATATACAAGGTGACGACCTGCATATCCCCGCCCAGGAGCATTACGAGATCAACACCTTTATCGACGGTTCCATCCTCACCATTTACGATGCGCCCTGGCCAGGATTTACCCCCGATTTGATGTCGATTATTTTGGTGACGGCTACCCAGGCCCGGGGCAGTGTGCTGGTGCACCAAAAAATGTTCGAGAGCCGTTTATTTTTTACCGACAAGCTCATAGACATGGGCGCGCAAATCATTCTCTGCGACCCGCACCGCGCTACGGTGATCGGGCTCGACCGCCGCTATGCGCTGCGGGGCATCGAAATGACCTCACCCGATATCCGTGCCGGGCAGGCCCTGCTGATCGCGGCGCTTTCGGCCAATGGGAAAAGTATCATCCACAATGCACACCAGATTGACCGCGGTTACCAGCATATCGACAAGCGCTTGAATGCGATTGGGGCTAAGATTACACGCTTGTGATCTTTTTTAACAGAAACAACCTTTTGGCCTTGGGAGGCCATGCCGTGTTTGTGATCCTCAGCGTCATGTCGCTATGGTTTTGGCAAGAGCGCACCCTGATCCTCGATGCAGCATTCCAGTCTTATTTGTTGGTGGCCACAGGACAACCTGCCATCATGGTAGAACGTTTTGGGGCAGCGGCAGTACAATTCCTTCCATTGCTGGGGGTTTGGGCAGGTGCATCCCTAAAAACGGTGCTGATGCTGTACTCCGCCTCCTTTGTCCTCTTCCAATGGGCGATATTCAGCATTTGCCTGCATGCGCTCAAAGACAAAAGTGCGGCACTCTTTCTGCTGCTGTTCAATATACTTTTGGCGGGTGATTCATTTTACTGGATCCAAAACGAGTTGCTGCAAGCCATTGCCTGGATGGGCCTGCTTTGGGCCCTGTGGAAAAAATGGGGAGAATGGCAGCAGTGGAAGACCTGGCAATATGTACTAAGCAGTGCACTCATGGTTACAGTCGCCTACCTGCATCCTTTAATTGTTTTCCCACTGGCATTTGTTTGGGCATTTTATTGGCTGGGCAAAGTTCATTCCCGGCCATTCCTGCTGGGGGTCGGCGCTGCCTTCGGGCTGATATTTGCGTCTAAATATTTGCTGCGGGAACCCAATTTCTACGACAGGGGCATGATAGGCCAGTTTGCCAGGGAATTCGATTTTTCCTGGGAAAAGCTTCTCGGCGCACAGAGTTTGCGCGATTTTCTGGCCCATTGCAGCGAAAACCTGCTGTTCTTTTTCCCTTTGCTGGCAACGATCCTGCTCTTTTATGGCATTCGGCAGCAATGGCTGAAAGCAGGCTTGGTGCTCAGCTTCACGGTTGGGTATTGCTTCCTGATTATGCTGCGTTTTTGGCATGATGACCGCTGGTATATCCAGGAGAGCCATTATCAGGCATTGGCGGTTTTTCTGCTGGTCCCTTTGATTTGGGATATTATGCCGGCAGTTTCCACCAGTAGGAATTGGGCGGTATTGTTGGCAGGCGTCCTGCTTTTCAGAATTTACGGGATTTTCACAACCCACGCGACATATACCGACCGCCTTGGTTATGTGCAAGGCTGGATAAACAAAGCAAGCGATTCAGGCGCCAGGAAATTGGTCGCAGACGCGCAACAGCTTGCGCAAAAAACCCTGATGATGACCTGGGGTTTGCCATTTGAAACCCTGCAAATGTCGGCACTGAAATCGCCGGATTCTGTTTGTGTGGTGGCCGTTGCAAAAAACAAGGCAGCAATGTTCCAGCCATTGCCTTCCGATACGATGGTAACTTTCCTGATGATCCCAGCCATCGCATTCAAGGACTTGCCATCCAGGTATTATCGAATGCCAGCTTCGACGAATTACCTGCCAGTCGAGCAATAATTTCCCGCCTGATTGAAACAAGTTTGCACTTGTACCGTCTCTCATTTTTCCCGGCATCTGTCCGCCTGATCGAGTAAAAGAAACTGGTCGTCGAATCTTATTCTGAAACCAAGCACAAACGCCCAGGTTTGCAGAACAATGTTCTATTCGCCTTGTTATGCCCTTGTAGATTCTGCCTGAAATTATTTATGAAAAAGATCCTCTTCTTACTACTTATTCTGTCCTCTGCCCAATTGTTTGCCCAAAAAAATCCCACCGTCAGCGGTGTTTTACGGGATGCACAATCAGGTGAGACCCTCATTGGCGCCACTGTACAAGCCCCTGGCCTCGGCCGGGGCAATGCCAGCAACGAATACGGTTTTTACTCCCTGAGCCTGCCATTCGGTGAAGATTCCGTGGAACTGCGCTTCAGCTACATCGGCTACGAAACCGTTTCAAGAAAAATTGTGCCCAACGGCGCCGTAAAGCTGGACATAAACCTGCAACAAGTAGGCGCCATCATGCAGGAAGTGGTCATCAAAGCCAATGCGCTGGAGGAAAAAATGAAAAGCACCGAAATGTCGGTAGCGACAATCAGTTCCAGGGAAATAAAGGCGGTGCCTGCGCTCTTCGGCGAGACGGACATTCTCAAAATCCTCCAGCTAAAACCCGGCTTCACCCCGGGCTCCGAAGGCACCACCGGGCTTTTTGTGCGCGGCGGTAATTCCGACCAAAACCTGATCGTACTGGATGAGGCCGTGGTGTACAACCCCAACCACTTGTTCGGCTTTTTCAGCACCTTCAACTCCGATGCCGTAAAAGACCTGAAAGTGTATAAAGGCGGATTTCCGGCGCAATACGGCGGTCGGCTTTCTTCGGTCATCGATGTCCGGATGAAAGAAGGCAACAATAAAAAATACACCGGTTCTGGCGGTATCGGCCTGATTTCCAGCCGATTGACACTGGAAGGCCCAATTCAAAAAGACAAGTCTTCTTTCATCATCAGTGGCCGCCGCACTTATGTCGACCTCATTACCCGGCAAGTGAACAAGGTAAATGAGAACAAAGCCGATTATAACAAAATACCCGACTACTATTTTTATGACCTGAACACGAAGGTCAATTTTACCCTCAGCAAAAAAGACAGGCTGTACCTCAGCGGCTATTTTGGCCGCGACGTGTTCAACTTCCGCGACCCGACTTTCAACTTCCGCTTCGATTGGGGAAATGCTACGGGTACAGCGCGCTGGAACCACGTCTTTGGGCCCAGGCTATTCGCCAATACAACTTTTACCTATTCCGACTACCGCTACAAAATCCAGAATGTGTTGCAAGGTTTTTCATTCAGCCTGGGCAGCAACATTAAAGATGCCAACACAAAAGTCGATTTCTATTACCAGTACAACAACAAACACACCATGCGCTTTGGCGCAAACATTACCTACCATGACTTCATTACTGCTCGCCTGAAAGCCGGCAGTGACGATGGTCAGGTGCGGTTTGAAGCAGGCAGGGACTATGACGGCATGGAATACGGCGCCTTCGTTTCGGATG
>CAYVPM010000266.1:0-5268 GCA_964453475.1 uncultured Saprospiraceae bacterium
AACAATGGTGGCCTTACCCGCATTTTCCAAAAACCGGCGGCGGGAGCGGCGGAATTCCTCGTCGCGCTGCACCATTTCAAGTGAATCGGTTTTGCGTTTTTCAGCGGCGAGCGCCAGGCGGAACACCCTGCGAAGGGTGCTGAATAGTGGTGTTTTCGATTGTTTTTTCATAAAGTTAATTTGAAATTGTGATTGGTGATTGGATGACTGGTGATTGGTGCCCATCGGTTGTGCTTTGGGTTGGCATTGGTTTTCAGCACCCTTGATCAAGGCTTCGCCTAATGGGCTGAAACACGAATTTCAACTTGAAAAAAGAAGCCGTGCAATAATCACCAATGATCCAGTCACCAATCACTTTTCCAACAACACAATATTATCAATCAAGCGCACCTCTCCCGCAAACGCGGCGGTGCAAGCGACGATAAAGTTACTGCTATTTTTATCTGTAACATTCAATAAAGTGACGCCATCCACGATTTCAAAATACTCCGGACGCATGTCGGCTTTGCTGAGTGTTTCCATAGCTGCTGCCTGTATTGCCTGGGCGGGTTGGCCCGTTGACAGGGCTGTTTTAGCCCACTGCAATGTTTGGTAAATCGCAGGAGCTGCGGCGCGCATTGCCGGGCTCAGGCGCACATTGCGGCTGCTCATGGCCAGTCCGTCGGTTTCCCGCACCGTGGGGCACATAATCAATTCGACATCCATTTGAAGCTGCGCGATCATATCGCGCACGATGCTGAGCTGCTGGTAATCTTTTTGACCCATGTACAAGCGCTGCGGGCGTACAATATCGAGCAGGCGATGCACCACGGTCGCCATGCCCTTGAAATGCCCGGGGCGGAATTCGCCTTCCATCACCTTGTCCAATTGATTGAAATCGAGGTTGATGGTCAAGTTTTCACCGGGCGGGTACACTTCCGGTACAGGAGGGATGAACAAGGCGTCACAATCGGCGGAAATGAGCAAATCTGCATCTTTCTCCGGCGTACGGGGATACTTTTCCAGGTCTTTCGGGTCGTTGAATTGGGTGGGATTGACAAAAATACTGGCCACGGCAAGGCAGCCGTCGCGTTTCGCCATCCGGATGAGCTCCAGGTGTCCATCATGCAAAGCGCCCATCGTGGGCGCAAATCCGATCGGCGTTTGCTGGTTAGAAATCCAGCGTTGCAAGTCGGCAACTTTTTTAAAGATCAGCATCAATAAAGTGGGTTTTCGTTCGCAAATGTAGCCGTGTCGTACATTCTCCCGATAATTGCAGCGCGAAATCTTGATTTAATTGCTCGTTCTTATGAAACTTCTGTCTATACGCTTGCTTTTTTCCCTCTTGCTAAGCGCTGTCCTTTTTACTTTTTGCGATAAAAACTCCTCGGGAGGCAGCTACAAAGCGCCCGCAAATGCCCTGTTTGAACAACTAGACGCAAAAAAATCGGGCATCACCTTCGCCAATACAGTGACGGAAACCCAGGAAATGAACTACATGAACTTCAACTACCTCTACATGAGCGGTGGCGCAGGGGTTGGGGACTTCAACAACGACGGCTTGCCCGACGTGTATTTCGGCGCCACCATGGGGCCCAACAAGCTCTACCTGAACAAAGGCAATTTCCAGTTTGAAGATATTTCTGAAAAAGCCGGCATCACAGCGCCCGATGGTATCAAAACCGGGGTTACGGTGGTGGACATTAACGGCGATGGCTGGCTCGACATTTACCAATGCCGTACCGGGCCAAACCCTGAAACCCGGAGCGCCCTGTTGTTCGTCAACAATCAGAACGGCACGTTTACCGAAAAGGCAGCGGAGTTTGGGCTCGACATTCGCTGCTCCTCCACCCACGCCAATTTCTTCGATTACGACCTCGACGGCGACCTCGACATGTACCTGATAAACCACCCGACTGATTTTACCGCAACGACCAACATGCGCCTGCATGAGGTAAATGGTAAGGTGCAGCGCCAGGTCGCTTCAAACGACGAATACACCTCCGACCGGCTTTACCGCAACGACGGCGGCAAATTCAGCAACGTGAGCAAGGCTGCCGGCATCGACAATTACGCCTTTGGCCTCAGCGTCACCACCCTCGACGCCAACCTCGACGGGTACCCCGACCTCTACATCGCCAACGACTACATCGAACCGGATATCCTCTACATCAACAATAAAAACGGCACCTTCACCGACCGTATCAACGACTATGTACGGCATACCTCAGCGGCATCCATGGGCGCCGACCTCGCCGATATCAACAACGACGGCTTGCTCGACCTTTTTGTGCTGGATATGGCTTTGCCCACCAACTACAAGTTCAAAACCAACGCCACGGCGATGGTGAACGAACGCTATTACTCCCTTGTGGGATATGGTTACGGCGAACAAATTGCCCGCAACATGATGCAACTTAACAACGGCAACGGCACCTACAGCGAGATCGGTTGCCTGGCCGGCGTCAATGCCACCGACTGGAGCTGGGCGCCGCTGATCGTGGATTTCGACCTCGACGGCTGGAACGACATTTTCGTCTCCAACGGCTTCCGCACCGAAGTGCAAAACCTCGATTTTGTACATTTTGTGTACGACTCCACCCTGCGGGCCGACGGCGGCAAGCTCCGTGATACGATGGGCCATATCAAATCGGTGCCGCGTATCCCGGTCGCCAATTTTATGATGCGCAACAAGGGCGACCTGAGCTTTGAAGATGTGTCGGAGACCTGGGGCTTTGGGGAAAAAACTTTTTCCAACGCCTCCATTTACGCCGATTTCGACAACGATGGCGACCAGGATATTATCGTCATTCGCTCGAATGATCCGGCAGGTGTTTTCCGCAATAAATCGATGGAAAACAAACTGGGAAATTACCTGCAAATAAAATTGGAAGGCACGGCCCAAAACCCAACAGGTGTGGGTTCCACTGTTCGGATGCTGTCAGGAAGCTCCAATCAGGTACAATATGCCAACCCAACGCATGGCTTTATTTCCAGCTCCACCGACATCCTTCAGTTTGGGCTGGGCAAAGCCGCTGCTGCCGACAAAATACAAGTGCAATGGCCCGACGGCAAAATACAGACCCTGGAAAACGTGCCTGCCAATAAGCGTATTACCCTGAAATACACGGATGCCGCGCCTGGGCCTTCCATTTTGAAATTGCCCAACGCAGCGCCCATCTTTTCAGAAATAAGCCCCGGCCAATCGGGCCTGAACTTCAAACACCAGGAAAACAAGTTCTTCGATTTTGACCGCGAACGGCTGCTGCCGCACAAGTACTCCACCCTGGGGCCTGCGCTGGCTACCGGCGACATAAACGGCGATGGCCTGGACGACCTGTACATCGGCGGCGGATTCGGCGCCAAGCGTTATTTGTGCATACAGACGGCCTCGGGCAAGTTTGTTTCCAATCCATCGCCCTTCGTTCTCGACAGCTTGCGGGAAGACGTAGGTGCTGTCTTTTTTGATGCCGATGGCGACAAAGACCTCGATTTGTACATCGTGAGCGGCGGCAACGAGCCAAAAGTCAATTCCAACTACTACCAGGATCGCCTATACATCAATGATGGAAAGGGCAAAATGAGCGCCGCCCCTGACCGCATTCCCGCAGAAACGGAAAGCGGTAGCTGCGCAGTTCCTTTCGACTACGACAAAGACGGCGACCTCGACCTTTTTGTGGGCGGCCGTACCGTACCGGGCAACTTTCCCAAAACACCCTTCTCCTTCGTTTTTCAAAACAACGGTGGTAAATTCAGCAACGTGACCGCCCAGGTAGCGCCCGAATTCAGCGAAATAGGCATGGTCACCGCCATACTTTTTGCCGACCTCGACAAAGACGGCAGCCCTGAAATGCTGGTCGCCGGTGAATGGATGGCCATTGAAGTGTTCAAATACAGCGGCGGCAAATTCAGCCGCGCCACCGCCAATTTCGGCCTCGACCAAATGACGGGCTGGTGGAATTCCCTCGCTGCTGCCGACTTCGACGGCGACGGCGACATCGACATCGTGGCGGGCAACGAAGGCCTGAACACCGATTACCGCGCCACAGCCGAAGCGCCCATGCGGCTCTACGCCAAAGACTTCGATGCAAACGGCAGCATGGACCCACTGATGTGTTTTTATGAAAACGGAAAATGCTTCCCTGTAGCCCTGCGCGACCCGATGATCAAGCAGTTGCCCATCCTGAAAAAGAAATTTGTGCGCTACGAAGCCTATGCCAAAGCAACCATTGAAGACCTGTTCCCCATGGAGGTGCTAAAAACAGGTATTGTGCTGGATGCCAAGGAGTTGCGCACCTGTTATTTTGAAAACAACAACGGGAAATTCACAGCAAAACCGCTTTCCAACGAAGCCCAGGCATTTCCCACCAAAAGCATCCTCGTGCGAGATTTCGACGGAAACGGCACCCTCGACCTGCTGCTCGCCGGCAACGACTACGGCATAGCCGTGGAAGTGAACCGCTACGACGCAGGCAACGGCGCCCTCCTGCTCGGCGATGGCAAAGGCGGCTTCCGCTTCGTTCCCAACCGCGATTGCGGATTCTGGGCATCGCGGGAGGTGCGGCATCTGGCGGAGATTCGTATGGCGGGCGGTAAAAAAGGGATAGTGGTGGCGAATAATTTCAGTGAACCGCAAGTATTTGGGCGGCGTTGACCGTCGTGTAAGGCTCAGGAAGAAGAAAGGAACCTCTTTTCGAAAATAGCACACAAGAATTGACTTCTTTACCGCCGAGCCGAACAAGCGCCACAAGGCCTCGGAGAGGCCAAACATTTGTAGCAAACAATGCACAAGCGTGACAGGGCCTCGGAGAGGCCAAACCTTTGTAGCAAAACAATGCCACAAGCGCCATGATCCATAAAAAGAACAAACCCACGCCCACAAACAGCCTTCAAGCCTGGCGCATATCGCTCTGGCTCCTCTTTTTCGGCGGCTGCTTGTTCTTTTTGCCCTTTTGCCTCGACCGCTACCTTGCGCCGCGCTTCTTCTTTTTATCAGGGGCATTGCTGGTATCTTTTGTGTTGGTATGGAAGGATTTAAAAGAAAAAGGCGATTGGAAACTGAATGGATTCGACCTGCTGCTGCTGGGTTGGTACGCTTTGAATTTGGCCTCGGTTTCCTGGGCCTTCAGCTGGTCGGAGGGCATTTTTTACGCGCAAAAAACCCTGCTGCTTTTTGGGGTGTACTGGTTTTCGCGACAGGCTTTGCTGCGCGATGAAAGTATGTTCCGTGAGACGCTGCGGCAAATTGTAACGTTGACAACCTGGGCCGTTAGCGGCATTTTAATGGTC
>CAYVPM010000267.1:0-5265 GCA_964453475.1 uncultured Saprospiraceae bacterium
TTTCACCCCGGGGTGCCCGAGTTCGAGGCCATGCAATTGGTGGGTAATAACCCCCATGATGGTGCCGCCGTGTTCTAAAACCGAATCAGCCAACACACCCATCAGCCCTACGCTGCCGCCGCCGAACACTACCCTGATCTCGCGTTCAGAGAGTATCCGGCCCAATTCCGCTGTCGCTTCCGAAAACCAGGGCTTATTTCCTTTGTTGGCGCCACAAAAAACTGCAATTGATTTCATAAGTTTTAATGTGATAATTTGATAATGTGAGAATGTGATAATAGCCGCTGCCCCTTGTCAACTTTCATTTTCCGGCAAAACTTTAGGCATTATTCCTATTTTTGCAGGCGACTGCAAAAAACGCTGTTTATTTTCAATCCAAACCGATTTATCCATGAACATTAGAATATTAGCCCTATTGCTGGCCTTTTCCGCTTTTTTCTCCTGTGAAAAATACACCCCGGCGCCCACTACTCCTACCTTTGAGGTGTTCGTCAACAATGAGTACAATGAACTGAACGCGCGCTTCGCGGTATTCGTCAGCGACCCCAGCAATGGGGAAACGCGCGCATTCCGCTGGGTATCCGGGGAAGATACCATTCACCTGGAGGTGCCAAACAGCACGCCAGCCGATCGTTTCGACTGCACGGTGTTCAAGATCACTACTTTGGTGGCGCCAGGCACCGGCGTCCGGGATACGACGCTTACGCTCAGTACCTACACCAACCTGGGAAGCGGCGCCCAAATCAACCTACGAAATAAGGATTACCAGCAAACCACAAACTTGTCGTTCAGAATTACAGGGATGAATACCCTGGACAGCATTGTGGTGCCGGACGCCTTCACCATCAGCCGCCCCCAGGCCAGCAACAATTATGCGGGCGAATATTTCTGCTACCATTCGGGAAAGACATGGGTACGCATTCTGGTCAATGGCGACCCGTTCTGGCGTTTTGTCCAATTCAACAACCTCAACGGCCCTGCCGTGGACGCCAACACTTTGGATGCCAATATATTCCTGTCGATCCTGGCCCCGCCCCTCAAACTCAACTTCCCCTTCGTCGCTGCCTGGGATTATAAGGTGGATGGACTTGTAGACACTGCGAAGCTGAAATTTTTTCCCTTGAGCGCGCCCCTGCTGGCGCCGGGAGGCGTAATCCCGATCACCGATAACGTCAATATTTTTGAACCCGTCAACAACGATCTCTTCGACCCCAACAGGCCCTACAACGGCTTTCGGGTACAAACGCGTGGTACAGAGCCGGTTGTCGGCGGCTACACTTATTTCAGCGATCATTTTTTCAGCACCATCCCCGGTAGTTTGCCTGTGGCGAACTTCGACCTGGAGCCAACCGTGTTGGCCGACAAGCGCCTGATCGCTGTAAATTGTGTTGGGAATTTTGACCTATTGGCCTTTTCCCGAAACAGGGGCGGCTACCAGGTGCACCTGAATATCAATTGGGAAGTAATCAAAAAACCAAAAAACGGCGTCGTCGACTACCGCCTTCCGGATGTCCCAACGGCATTGGGCAGCCTGTATCCTGCCTTGAAAAACTACGATTTCAACGCAGGCGTGAAGGCCAGGGCAGAATCATACGACAAGAATATTTCTTTCGAGCAAATTGTATGGGAGAAGCTGAATGCCGGGGATGTGCTGTGGCAGGCCAGGGCCGGGTACGTAGGGAAGGAGCGCAGTTTTTAAAACTGGAAATAGATAAATGGCTGTACTTCCGAGGATTTGACCTGCATCACCAACGCCGCGATCAGCGTCACCAACACGGCCTTGCCAAACAAGGGCATGGCCGTGACTGATTGTTGCGCCCGAAGCTCCCAGCTTTTCGGCGCCAAGTGCAAGGCAAAGCCAAGCGCTATCCAAAACACCACGGCAGAATAGCCATCCATGAAACTCATAAAGTATTGAGGTTCAAAATTGTACCAGATCTGGCTAAGCATGGCATGCACATTGTCGAGCCCCTGCGCCCGGAAAAAAATCCAGCAAAAGCAGACAAAATGAAAAGTGAGCAGGCCACCGAACAAGCGCCGGAAAGCCCCGGGAGCCGACGATACATTTTGCTTCACGAAGCGCTCTAAAGCCAGCGCCAAACCGTGCAAACCGCCCCAAATAATGTACCGAAGGGCAGCGCCATGCCAAAGTCCGCCCAACAGCATGGTCAACATCAGGTTCACATACGTTCGCACGCCTCCTTTTCTGTTGCCGCCCAGGGGGATGTAAAGGTAGTCGCGCAGCCAGGTAGACAGTGATATATGCCAGCGCCGCCAGAACTCTGTGATGCTGGTTGCTTGGTAGGGAGAGTCAAAATTGTCGAGGAATTTAAAGCCCATCAACAAGGCCAGGCCGATGGCCATATCTGAATACCCGCTGAAATCGCAGTATATCTGCATCGCATAGCCGTAAACAGCGAAAAGGTTTTCCAGTCCTGTGTATTGAAGGGGGGAATCGAACACTCTGTCCACGAAATTGGCGCTGATATAGTCTGAAATGACCGCTTTTTTGAACAAGCCTGTGCAAATCAGGAAAACCCCGCGCCCAAAGTCTTCACGCGTCACCAGCAATTCCTTGTGTATCTGGGGCAAAAAATCGGCGGCCCGGACGATGGGGCCTGCCACCATTTGCGGGAAATAAGTGACATAAAACGCATAGTCCAGCATGCTGTCCAGCGCCTTCAACTGGCCCCGGTACACATCAATGGTGTAGCTCAGTGATTGAAAGGTAAAAAAGGAGATGCCCACAGGCAGAAACACTTTCATGGGGTCGAAGGCTGCTCCTGTGAGCTCGCACCAAAGCTCGGAATACACATTGTACTTAAAATACACCAACATGCCCAGGTTGACCACCAGACTCACGACCAGGAGCCAGGTTTTCTGCGTTCGGGAACGCACATTCCCCATCCAGCGCGCCAAATTGTAATCGACTACGACCAAAATAACGTGCAAGATCCAGTAATGGCCCGCGCATTTGTAATAAAAATACAGGGAAAACAAGGTCACCCAAATAATGCGCAAACGCTCGTTGGGCAACAACATGCGGTAAATCGCCAGAAACGGCACCAACAGGAAAATAAAAAAACTGCTGTTGAACAGCAGTTTCGCATCAGGGTCGTACACAAACTGACCCAAAACCTTGGCTAAATCGAGATCGAACACAATGGGGCAAAAGTACAAAAAAAGGTATTCGGTTTCGGGTTTCGGGTTTCAGGTTTACGCGAACTTTTGATAATTTTGAATACAAGTTTCAATGCAACAACAAATCAAGTAAACCTGAAACCCGAAACCCGAAACCATGAAACCTTTTTTCCCTATCTTCACCCCACGAAAACTTGTAATCTGTTGGCCTCCCGTTATTCCTTAATTCGATTACTGCCGCTGCTGCTGCCGGTCATTGCCTTTCTTTGCTGGCTTGGCTGCCGCAACCATCCCGACCCCTTGTGGGAAGAGAGCGGAAACTTGTTGGCACAGCCTTGTGTGCTGATTGCCGACCTGCCCGATTCCCTGCAAAAACTCTATTGTCAGATACATGACCTGCCCTTCCAGGCTGGCGATACCACGGCGTTGCACCTGGCTTCCCAGCCTTCCATGAGCAATATCGAATGGGTTTCGTTTCAAAAATTAACGTTGCTCGCTGCCTCAAAGTGGCGCACCGTGATTTCAGGCGTGACCGGCACGGGCTCTACCAAGCAAGCCCGCCGGGCCGCCAATTTGATCGCCGGCAGCATGGACAGGGTACTCCAAATTGACTGTGCCCCGGGCTTCGATGTGGAGTATTATAAAAAATACATCGGCAATGAAGACGAAAAGGGTGTATTCCAGCCGGGCATATTGCTGGAGTTTTGGGAGCACTGCCGACAGCGGCCCAGGGAGAAATTTGTCGCCGTCATCGACAATTTTGACAAAATAAACCCGGAGACATTCTTTGGCCCCACCCTCTGGGAAGAATTGAGCAGCAAAAAGGTAGAGGCTTTGATTGGTGGGAAAATCATCACCATGCCCAGCAATTTCTACATGATCTCGGTGACACACCTGGGCCCCGGTTCCATCATAGAATTCAACGAAGAGCACTTCAAGCGGCTCGGCGCACAATATATTTTGGATCCCAACCCGCGGGAAATGCTCGCCTATCTCGACTTGCAAAAGCGGCTGGGCAAACTGAGCCCAGAACGCATGGACATGTTGCAAGACAAGGACAAGCTCCAAGGGTTTATCTTTTATTTCCTGAAAATCAACCAGTTACTTCGAGAGCGTTATGGCGTTGGCTACCAGATGGGACAAGGCACCAACCTTCGCGCCTATTACATGCCGCAAGAACACGCTGAATTGAAACAGACCGTACTCAGCCATCTCAACGCATTGAGGCCATCACAGCCATTAACCTTAAATGATTTTAAGTACATAGAGTATTCCTTGAAAAATGGCGGGTTAGCGCCCAATTCGAGTTTCTTGGCCCGGCAGGTACAGGTGTTAAAAGACACCGGGTATTTTGTCGAGATCACGATGGTGGGCACCACCGCACTGCTCACGGCGCTGCTGGGCTGGTGGGTGTTCCGTCGACGCGAAATCCTGATCCGGCGTTATGGTGAAAAAGCGAAACAAGTGTTTACCAGTTTTGAAACCCAGCAAATCAGCGCAGAAACAGCCGGGTTGCGCTTAGAAAAGATCAGGGAAGAAGTGGACGACCTTGTGCTTCGGCGGCAACTGGGCTATACCGAAGGCCTGTACTTTTTGGCGTTTATTGAAGACAAGGTAAAACGCATCGAATACGCCCGAAACGTCAGCGAAAACTTCCTGGAGCTTTTTAACGCATTTATGGAAGACGAGGTGTTGACGGAAAGCGAATACCTCAAACTGCGACAGTTTTTGCAGTCGATGCGCCATAAAATACCGCCGGAAAGCTATCAGCAGTTCAGTCAGAAAGTGGAACAGGCTTACGCGATGCATCATCCGTAGCCACCTTTTTCTTCAGAAATACAAAAGGCAGCATCAATAGCGAAAAAAGCATCAGCGCCAACAGCTCCCCGCCCAGAATATACCAGGGCCAATCGCCGAACAAATCCAGCATGGTCGCAACTTTCGGTTTGCGGCGCAGGTACATAAAATTGGTGTCTAGCAAAACATTCACCGCAGAGGCAAATACAAAGTATATGTTGACCCATAGAAAGGATTTGCCCAAACTTTTCCAGGTTGGGCGAAAATCAAACACAAAAATGGCAAACAACATACTCTGCACCAGGCAAATATGAATTACGAAATAGC
>CAYVPM010000268.1:0-5258 GCA_964453475.1 uncultured Saprospiraceae bacterium
GTATCGCCCGGTATTTTGTTGACCCGGCCAACGGTTTGCTCGTGCAGGACGATGAGGTGCCGTTTGTCCGGACAATCAGCCGTTCCACACGCTTCGCCGACGGTTCGATGGAGGAGCTGAAAATCGGCGAAATGCCTGACCTGCTCGGCGCAAGCGGGGAATTTTTGCCGCTGCCGGGCGCACCTTTTTTTGAAGACCAGATACTCAACCTTGACGCAATGCCTGGCGACAGCATGCTCGTCGGCTACATCCTGGGCGGCATCCGCAGCACCGCACCGAACATTTTTTTTGTGAACGATGGCACACAGAGCGCGGCTTCGAACGTATTATATAAAGTGTGGCTCGACCGAAAACAGGCCGTGCCGACCGTACTTCCCGAAAAAACACCCACCGCTCTAAACCTCCAAGCCATACCAAATCCTACGACAGGCGACGTGACATTGAGTTTTGACCTCGATAAAAAGCGGGATGTGATGCTTCAAATCGTCAGTGCATCCGGGCGGGTGGTTTTGGAGACACCGAGGCTCGAACTGCCTGCCGGCGAGCACAAAATGCTGATCAATCTCGGTTTTTTGCCGCGCGGGATTTATGTGAGTGTGCTTCGGGACGGGTCGGGGGTTTTGGCTTCGGTTAAGTTGGCGCGGGATTGATTTATGTTTCGCGCCGCTGGGGCTTTTGTTAACGACAATGTTCTTTGTGGTACCGCTTTGCGAGGGTGGGAGGACACATTGAACAGCCACTTTTGGGTAGGTGCTGTTAGGTGCTGACTTATGCTTTATTAATTGTCATAAATTTTATTTTCGTTCTATTGTTTTGGTGTAGTTTTCTTGAAAAGGTCATAGTAAAGCCCTACAACAAGAAAGTCACGCCCCGTTTCATCATTTATTTTATAGTCGAATTGATGTAAATAACCAATTTGTAAAGTTGTAACTTTAGATGGTTTATAATTTATTGCAAATAATAACCTGTTCCTTTCAAAATAAGGTTCTTTGTCAGTAAAAAACAATTCATTACTTGCACTGATTTGGTATGGCTTATAACCTTTTCGCTCATTTCCAAATGAATAAGAACCCCCCAGTCTGTAACGAAATCGATTGCGATAACCATTATTCGTCCATCGCAGTTCTGATCTGTATCGTTGTTCTATTTTAAGTTTGCCAATAGTTTGAAATAAAATAACCTGCGGCCAAATTCTAAACTCGTCATTGTTTTTAGGTAAAACAAAATCACCTCCTTCTTTGTAAGTTTGGTAACTGCCCGCTCCTAATGTCAGCATTACATTCTTGTAAACTTTGTAATTAATACCGCCCTTATATTCGTAATAGTGAAAATTGTTGTAAAATTTCAATGACCGTAACTGAGCTTCACCCCAAAAACTGAGTTTGTCAGTATGTGTATATTTTAAATTTAGGGTGTTCCAACTGCCCAAATCAAAGGTTTGTGCAACACCAGTATTTGTCCATAAAATAAGGACAATTATTGAATATAATGATTGTTTCATTCATCGTTTGATTTTTGAAGATTTCTCTTTTTCAATTACAGAAACTGGTTTTTGTAAAAAAAGTGAATTTGGTATTGTTATTATTTCCACATCTGCTGTTTTAAGATGGACAAAAAAGTAGGTCAAATCGGTAACTTCACCCTCAAATGGATAATCTTTATCTAAGACTTTTATTGTGTCTCCGATTTTTACAGGGTGATTAAAAAACAACAATAAGCTTGATGTTACATTTGAGAGTAAAGACCATTGAGCAAAAAAAGCGATACCTAAAGCCGTTAAGATAGTTCCTACAAAAACAGCAATTTCATTTTGTTTAAGACCCCAGATAGCAGATAATAAAACTGTAGCTGTTATAAAAGATAACAAGTGAACAGCTTTGATGATCATTTTTCTTCTCCCGCGTTGTAGATGAGTTTGTTTTAAAGAATTATTGACGAATATTTTAGTGATATAATGCGTAATGATGTAGCCTGCAATGACTACAATGGTCTCAATAATTTGAATTTTATATGGTTCCATTAGATCTGGTTTTTAATAGCTGTCTCACTCTTTAGCCCAGCCGCCAGGTTTTCCAGCCTGGTGACAAAAAGACCATACAAGAGTCTCGAATGTCCTGTTTTCCTCGGCATAAGCTAAAGCGGGGTTTGGCCGCCGGTTTAAAGATGTTCACTTTTTGAGGTCTAATTGCGGAATGGGGAAATTACTTCACAATCTGACCAAGCCGCCGGCGATTAATATAGGGTGTTTACATTCCGTAATTACCCACTAATTTCCTATCTCCAGTTTCAATTCCGCCAAAACCTTGTCGAATAAGGTCATATCCGCTTTACTGTTTTTCAGAAAGGCATAGTCGTCTTTCAACGAAGCCACCCAGCTGTAGCCGGGCCCGACCATATCCTTGATATGCGCTTGATGGATCGCAAGGGCGCTGGCGTAATCACCGTTGAGCAAGTATAAATGCGCCATATTCATTTTCATATTGAGGTCGTCGGGGTATAGTTGCGCGGCCCGTTTGAATGTAGCCAGCGAAGCCGCGTATTGGTTGGTGCCAAAATAATACCAGCCGATTCCCATCAAAACCGGGTTTCTCAGCTGCGCGGTATCAAGGTTCTCCACTTTTGTGGCTGCGGGATATTCCTTGCCGTTTACCGTGCGGGTATAACCCGTGACCTTGCCTGTTTCATCCTTTATCATCGTTTTCACAGCCTGAAACTCCTCGTTGACAAACTGCAGGGGTGAAGTAAAATACATTTTGGCGTGTGTCCCGCTGGTAAAGAAATGGTATTCGTTGTCCTTCTTGCCGATGGCCGCCCAGCTGTTGTCAAAAAGATAAATGCCTTCGTAGGATTTCAGGGTTTCCTCCGGTACAGCGATGCTCGTTACCTGTCTGGGTTCGCGGTAGAAATTTTTCCAGTTATACACCTTTGCAACGCTGTTGATCACCTCCCCCAGCAGCCTGCCGTTATCAGAATTCAGGAAAATAGCCACCCCGTATCCGTCCTCCAGGCTGCCAAAAAATTGTCCGCAAAACCCGTCGTTGCCGGCCCCGTGCTGGAAATAGACCGCGCCGTCGTGGTCTTCGATAAAAGTACCCATGGCGGTCGGGCCGTTGTTGTACGGCGTGAGGTGCAGTTTGACCATTTCCGGGCTCAATACTTTGGACGGCTGACCTTTCCAGGCCAGCTGCATGTCAATGATATAGCGACACAGATCGCTGGGCGTCATCCACAGGCCTGCGGCGGCCTGCTCGGGATAGACGTGGAATTTCCGTTCGATTGGCGTGCCGTCGCCGTTGTAGGCAGCGGCGCACATGGGCCATTTGTCCTTCGCCGGCGGCTGCGCGTACGTGCTGCTGACCATGCCAATGGGTTTCAAGACGTTGTCGTACATCCAGACATCATAGGCTTGCCGGGTGACATCGCTGAGCAATACCTGCGAAATGGTGGTGCCGCCGCCGGAATATTGAAACCGAAGGTCCGGCTCAAACGCGCTGCGCACGGCCGGCGTGAACGACGGCTGTTTGCCGTCCAGCACCTCGTACACCGTGGGTACAGGTCCGTTGATATCGTGCCCCGGAAAGCCGTGTACTGTCAGGCCCGCCTGGTGGCTGAGCAACTGGGCGAGGGTTATTTTTTTGCCTTTCGACAGCGAATCGTAGGGGGAATTTCCAGGATGTCAGGTAGGTATTAACGTCGGTGTAGAGGTCGACCTGCTTCTCTTGCGCGAGTTTGAGGATGCCCACCGCGTTCAGGGTTTTGCTGATGGAGCCCGGCTCGAAAAGCGTCTCGGTGGTCATGGGCCGCTGCTCGGCCACGTCCGCCCAACCATAACCCTTTGCCCAGGCGATCTGGTAGTTATGGATTACGGCAATACTCATGCCGTTCACCTTGTATTTGGCCATTTGTTCGGCAATGGTAGCCGGCTTGGCGCCGTTGACGATGATGCCGCCCGTAATGTTGTTTTCTACCGCCCTGATTTTTTCCAGCGTTTCGGGTGAATAGTTGTTTTGGCTAAAAAGCGGGCTGCTGCAAAGCAACAGGGCGATCAATGTGTGTACGGGTTTCATACAGTGGTGTAGGTGTTTGGACATGAGAAATGAAATGCTGGCACAAGGTATGTGGCGCGCCAACGCCGGCGGGGTTTTAAATGTAAAAGAGCGTAAATGGTAGGTAAAAGTTGCTTGTTTATTTTGTTCGATGTTCCTCCAGATGCGCGCCTGTTCAAACAACAAACGCTCGAATACCTGTAATACCTCAGGAACTGGGTTACAAACATATTGGATTCGTTGAAGGCAAGTACCCTACTCGCCATTGGGTTGCTGATTTAAATATATTGCACTTTTTTGAGATGTAAGTACCAAGTTGATATTAGATTGAGTAATGGGCGCAGGATTTTGTGCTGTAGCAAGGCTGTTTTGAGGAGCAATGCGAGGGTATTGTAACGAAAAACAAACGCAGTTACAGTGCAAAAGCCAAAGTCCATAACTCAAACTAATATCGACTTGGTACTTAGTTGCGAAATTATTTTACAATCTGACGTTCCCGGGCCTGGCGAAGGTGGCAATTATCACCACAAATGTTGATGGGTAAAACTAATGTATGATTAACCGTAAATGTGGCTGCGGAGCAAAAACCAGACCATTGCAATTGTGCGGTTATCTACAGGTTTTATTTACGCTTCATTCAAATTATTCAAAAGTCCAATCGTGTCCGCCTTGTAAAGGTCAAAGTCCACCCTTGTTCCCGTTTGACCTAAAAAATCAATTGTTCTTTTATTCAGCCCAAAATAAGGTGTGGACGAGTCTGGATTTATGTCAATGTCTATTACAAACTGTAATCGTGTCTCTAATTTTAGTTTTTCCTTTAGCCTGTTTATTTCGTCAACCTTAGTTTCTAAGATGTCAATTAGTTTTTCCAAATGAGTTTCTAAATTAATGTCTTCACCTGCATCAACCTGATACGACCAAGAAGTTGATTTCGGCGCAGGTTCTTTATAAATCATAACGGATGTCGGTTCGAGTTTTAGTTCGCTTGTCACAACGTCAACGTCAAAGAATTCGCCATCAAAGGAAAAATACAAGTAATTGTTGCATTTGGTCCCACTATATGTTAGTTTTTTGTATATCATTTAATTGCACATAAGGTGATAGTATGCGAACTGCAAACACAAAAGTAAGATAACCAATATTTTACAATTCGGGCATGAAATCATTCAGCATCACTTTAATCACAGTAAACTTGTTTTTAGCAACTCAAAT
>CAYVPM010000269.1:0-5244 GCA_964453475.1 uncultured Saprospiraceae bacterium
GTCGGCGTGCGGCTTTTGTATGACTTTTTGAAAAAACAATATCTTTAATGGGTAACATAACCATCGGAATATCCTGCGGCGACATCAATGGCATCGGCCTTGAGGTTGTGCTCAAAGCACTGGCCATTAAAAAAGCCGGGCAGAAGTTTAAAATTGTGATCTACGGCAGCACCAAGGTTGTTGCTTACCATAAAAACATCATCACGGAAGAAAACATCCAATTCCATACCATCAATACGCCTTCAGAAGCTCAGGCTGGCCGCATTAATGTGATCAATTGCTGGGCCGACAACGTAAACATCACCTTGGGAAAACCCAACGATGTCGGCGGCAAATGCGCTATGGATGCACTCGCAGCTGCCGTAAAAGACCTGAAAAGCGGTGACATCGACGCTTTGGTGACAGCTCCGGTGAACAAAAAGGCCATGCAGCTCGGCGGTTTCAAACACCTTGGACACACCGAATACCTCAGCGAGGAGTTCATGGCAAAAGAAACGCTGATGCTCCTGGTATCGGATTCGCTTCGCGTTGGCGTCGTCACCAACCATCTTCCGCTTCGGGATGTTGCTGCAGCCGTCACCAAAGAAAAAGTGCTGCGCAAGATCCTCATCATGGCAGAAACCCTCAAAATCGATTTCAACATCGACCGGCCAACCATCGCCGTGCTGGGCCTCAACCCGCATGCGGGCGACGAAGGCGCCATTGGCCAGGAAGAAGCAAAAATAATACTCCCCGCCATCGAAGAGGCAAAAGCCAAAGGGGTGCTGGCATTCGGCCCCTACCCTGCCGACGGCTTTTTTGGCGCCGGCCAACACCACAAGTTCGACGGCATCATGGCCATGTATCACGACCAGGGCCTGGTGCCGTTCAAAGCCCTCTCTTTCGGGGCCGGCGTGAACTACACCGCCGGCCTGCGGGCCGTGCGCACCTCGCCCGACCACGGTACCGCTTACGACATTGCCGGCAAAGGAGAAGCCGATGAATCCTCGTTCATCAAAGCGCTGTACCTTGCTGCCGACATCGTGCACAACCGCAACGAATACATCGACATGCACGCCAATTCCCTTGAGCGTCGCAAACAAAAATCACTTGTCAGCGAAACCGGCGATGACGAGGTAGAAGAAGCAGTTATCCCAGAAGATTGAACAAGATGAATATTTTAGGAATTGATGTAGGCGCCTCTGGTATGAAAGGGGCGCTGGTAAATCTGGAGAAAGGCCAACTTTCGGGAGAACGGTACAGGGTGCATACACCACAACCATCCACTCCGGCAGCAATGGCTGCTGCCTTCGCCGAGATCGTGCGCTTTTTCAACTATAAAGGGCCCGTTGGTTGTGGTTTCCCCTCCATCGTAAAAAATGGAGTGGCGCTGTCTGCTGCGAATATCGACGGCAGCTGGAAAGGCACTGATATCCAAAAAGTGTTCGGAGATGCCTGTGGCTGCCCGGTTTTCGCCACCAACGATGCCGATGCGGCAGGCGTGGCTGAAATGCGCTTTGGAAAAGGCCGTGATGCACAAGGGCTTGTATTGCTTATCACCATCGGCACGGGCCTGGGCTCTGCCCTTTTTTATAAGGGAGAATTGATTCCGAACACCGAACTGGGGCATGTGTTGTGGAAAAAAGGAAATCCTGCAGAACAATGGTGCTCCTCGGGCGCCCGCGAGCGCTTGAAAATCAGCCGAAAAAAATGGGCAGGTCGCTTTAACGATTACCTGCTGCACCTGGAACTGCTTTTTTCGCCCGACCTGTTCATCCTGGGCGGTGGGGAAAGCAAATTGTTTGACCAGTTCAAAGACCAGTTGCACACCAAAGCGCCCGTAGTGCCCGCCAAGTTGCTCAACAACGCAGGCATTATCGGTGCCGCTGCCTATGCTTTTGAAAACCACTAATTCATCTACACTATGGCCTGGGTCGCTCTAGAAGGAATGTGTTTTCACGCTTACCATGGCGTTTACGAAGCCGAGCAAATTCTAGGCGCTGAATACATTGTGGATGTTTATGTGAGCACCGGCATTGCCCTCGCCGCTGCTAAAGACAGTCTGGAGGAAACCAATGTCAATTACGAAACAGTCTTTCAAATTTGCCTGGTAGAAATGGCAAAACCCCGCAAACTCCTCGAAACGGTAGTCACCGGTATTATTGCCAAAATGAAGCGCCAGTTCCCAAATATGAAAGCCGTGAAAGTGCGGGTGAAGAAACAAAATCCGGCGATTTTTGGAAAAATGAAGGCCAAAGAAAATTTACAGGCCGTTGCCGGACAAGCCGCTTCCGCCTGGGTTGAGGACGAGCAAAATCTGGTTGCCAAATGCCCCCGCTGCAAACAAGATTTCCTGTGTTACAAAGACGAAACCTGTTGGTGCAAAGCCTTGACCAACATACATCCGGCCACCATTGAAACCTTAACCCGGCAGTTCGGAACAAGTTGCCTTTGTGGCGTTTGTCTGAAATTGTACGCCGGCTAGCACTTTTTGCTGCTGCTTCCACAAAAACGCATGCCCATTTTGCCTAGGATGATTACCTTTATTTTTTGGTAATGAATACCGCTCGCCGTCACGTTTTGTGCATGCCGAAGTTTGTAATCAATTCCATATCCGTTGAATCAATCTCATTGCCAATCACAAAAATCCGGCGAATCATAGTATATCTTAGCGCCTTCACAATCTTATTGCCAACACAACCATGATTGCAAAACCTACGCAACTGTTTCTTTTCCCATTGTTATTAATGCTTGTTAGCCTGCAAAAAAATATGCAAGCGCAGGTGCTGAATGACGATTGTACGACAGCCAAACATATTGACAACCCCAGCCAGTATTGTTCGGAGCCAGACGCTGAGTCGAATTTTTTGGCGCTCCCCAGTGCTATCACGATCCCAACCTGCTTTACCAATGCGCAAAGCGATGTCTGGTACAGCTTTGAGGCGACTTCCGCGAATATGGATGTTTTTGTGTTCGCCTCCATCCTTTCCTCCATGGGAGGCCCATCGATTGCTATTTATGGCGGCAACTGCCCCAATGGCCTGCTGGAACTTGCCTGCGCCCCAAGTTTGGCAGGCAGCAGTTTCCAACAATTAAGCGCCACCAACCTGACGGTCGGCCAAACGTATTATGTCCGCGTGGATGCCCTTTTTGCCGGGGAATTTCAATTCTGCATCTTTAATTCCAATACAGAAGAGGATATTACAGGCGACTGCCCCACAGCGGTTATTGTGTGTGACAAATCGGATCGAGAGGTTGAATTTGTAGCAGGGCCAGGCAGCGATCCTTTCGAGTGGGACGGCGCCACCTGTTTGATAGGCTTTCTTGGCGAATCCAATTCTTCATGGTTCACCTTCACCGCTGCCACCAGCGGCACCCTGGAGTTCACCCTAACCCCCATCGACCCGAATGACGACATCGATTTTGTGGTGTACCATCTGCCGAATGGCCCGGGAGATTGCAGTGGGAAAATACTCGAGCGCTGTATGGCGGCCGGCGACTTTCTTCCAACGAGTCCTTGCATGGGACCAACAGGCCTGAATGCCACTTCTACAGATATCAGCGAAGACCCTGGATGTTTTAACGGCAACGACAACTTTTTAAAATACATGGACTTGGTAGCCGGCGAAACATATACACTGTCTGTAAACAATTTCACCTCCAGCGGCAGCGGTTTCACCATCGATTGGGGCGGAACCGTTGAGTTCGAAGGGCCAAAAGCAGATTTCGTCACGGATGATGCCGACAACATTATTTGCCTGGGTGAAGAAATCAAATTTACTGACATGAGCACCTCAACCAACGGCATCATTGATGGCTGGAATTGGAATTTTGGCGCCAATGCCACCCCATTCAGCGACACCACGATGGGGCCGAATACCGTCCAGTACCTGAACGCAGGGTTGAAAACAGTGGAACTCAGCATCCATTCCGACCTGGGCTGTATCGTTAAAAAAAGCATCGAAATACAGGTGGATACTTGTTGCGCCCTCATGGCATCGGTCAATTTGGAACCCGATTGCCTGCCCGACAGCAGTTGCCAACAAGCCATCGCGGTAGTATCCAATGCCATTGCCCCCTTGCAATACAACTGGAGCAACGGTCAAACCGATTCCGTCGCAACCATGCTGCAGGGCGGGGATTACAGCTTGATCGTCAAGGATGCTTTCGGCTGTGCCGACACGGTAACATTTACGGTTGAACAATTGAGCATTTTTGAAATTCCCAACGCCTTCACCCCCAACGGCGACCAGGCCAACGATATATTCGGCCCAGTGAGCAAAGCAACTGAAATTCAGGTAATTAACATTGAAATTTGGAACCGCTGGGGCACCAAGGTGTACAGCGGCATCAACGGCTGGGACGGCAAGATTGAAGGCAGCCCCGCGCCTTCTGATGTTTATGTGTATCGCATAAAAATCAAGCTGCCCAGCGGCCAGGAGGAAGTACGGACAAAAGAGGTAACCCTGCTGCGTTAATGCAAGTCGCCTAATTGAGGCCGCAACACCAGTTCTTCTACGACCGCTGCATCTGAAAGGGTGTAGCAGCCCCAAATAGCTTTGGCAACATCCGAGGCAGGCATCAAGCGTTCGACTGGAATGGTGGCGCCTTTCCAGGCATCCGACCAGGTATTACCAGGCATCACCGCCGTCACCTTGATACCGGCCTCTTTAAGTTCCTCCCGCAATGCCCTGGAGAAGCCCAGAAGGGCAAATTTGGAAATACTATAGGTACTTGCATTCGGGTAGGCCAAAAAGCTGGCGATGCTGCACATATTGAACACATAGCCTTGTTTATGTGGCAACATTAAGGGCAACAAGGCCCTTGTCAGGTGATAGGCGCTGTACAAATTGGTGTTCATCAGGGTTTCCAAATTGTCATCGGACGCTTCTGTTACCAAGCCCGGAAGGTAAAGCCCGGCGTTGTTCAGCAATACGTCCAGTTTTGGCCAGGTGCCCCGCACGAAATTGCCGAAGGCCAAAACCTCCTGTTTTTGGCTCAAATCAGCGCTGAAGCAAAATAAGTTGCGCCCTGGATATTGTTGCGCCCACACTGCTTTCATCGCCTCCAGGTCGCTTTCTGTGCGGGAGCAGACACAAAGGTCGAAACCGTTTTCTGCAAATATTTCCGCCGCGGCTCGGCCCAAGCCTTTGGTCGCACCGGTGATTACTGCTGTTCTTGCCATTTTTTACTGTGATTCGCTTGATTTTTGTGATTGACAATGATTGCTTGCACCTACATAAGTCATCCCGAATTTTTTGCAGC
>CAYVPM010000270.1:0-5243 GCA_964453475.1 uncultured Saprospiraceae bacterium
CCGTTGCCTGACCTACAACATCCGCTACGACAACCCGTCTGATGGCGAAGACGCCTGGCCAAAGCGCCGCGCTTTCCTGGCCGCCCAAATCCGCTTCCACGCCCCCGATGTTTTTGGCATACAAGAAGGGCTGTTGCGGCAAGTGAACTACCTGAAAGAAACCTTGCCTGAATTCGCTATGGTTGGGGTTGGCCGCGATGATGGCAAAGAAGCGGGCGAATTCTCCGCATTGTTCTACCGCATCGAGCGGTTCAAGCTGCTCGACTCCGGCACTTTTTGGCTTTCCAGCACGCCTGAAAAACCTTCCAAAGGCTGGGATGCCGCACTCGAACGGATCTGTACCTGGGCTTTACTGCTCGACAAACGGAGCCATAAAAAAGTGTGGGTATTCAACACACACTACGACCACATCGGGAAATTGGCGCGCCAGGCTTCTTCCGAACTCATTTTGAAGCAAATAGCAACAAAAAATACAAAAAATGATGCTGTTGTGGTCATGGGCGACTTAAACAGTGAGCCAGATGATACGCCCATTACGACGTTCAAGACGCAACTTTTGGACACAAAAGAAGCCAGCCTCGCCCCGGCTTTTGGGCCAAGCGGCACCTTCAACGCCTTTGAGTTCCATAAACCGGTTACCCGCAGGATCGATTACATTTTTATGGGCAAAGGGAAATTCAAGGTGAAGCAGTACGCCGTGCTCAGCGATTCGAAAGATTGCCACTACCCATCGGATCATTTGCCGGTTTTGGCCGTGTTGGATTGGAATTGAAAGCAAAAAACATGAAGCGCCCCGGGTTAATTCATCGCCCGGTGTGAAGATGGCTCAGGTATTCGCGCCCTGAAGGAGCTTTTTTGCCTTTCTACAACAAGGCAAGCCCCTTCAGGGCGCGTATGTTCTCGCATGAATGCATTGGGCGTTGCCCAATGTTATTGATTGCACCCTTTCAGGGCTATTGGGACAGCGACGCGGTCAAAATGCTTGATGATTCTTGTTTGGCACAAAAAAGCCTAATCAAAAGGCGCCAATTTGCCTACTTGCCAATTTGCCCACTTGCCCCTTGCCCCTTGCCAATTTGCCTACTTGCCCACTTGCCCACTTGCCCACATCCTCACTTATCCTGTTTCGCAAACACCTTTTTCAATATCTCTGAGTTTCGCAGGCTCTTATCTGTCCGGATTCCCATTTCCTTTTTTTCCACCAGGCTGAACATGCCTACCAGCGCCTTGCGGGTCACGTGGTCGTCGAGCTCTGGGTTGGTTTTTTCTACGAAAGGAATCTTGTTGTAGGAGTTTACTGCGCTTTTCCAGTATTCGCGGGCGTTCACTTTGTCGAGCGAGGTTTGGATAACGGGCAAGAATTCGGCGTAGAGCTTTTCGAAAGTTGTTTTTTCGAGGTAGCGGGTTGCGGCATCTTGTTTGCCCATGAGGATGTCGAGGGCATCTTTGAAGGTCATACCCTTGATGGCGGCTATAAAAATAGGCTTGGCTTTGGTGGCAGCGTCTTCCGCGGCGCGGTTCATGCGCTCGGTGAGGTCGGCTTCTACGTTGGAAAAGCCGGGAATGTTTTTAAGTTTGGAAACGACCTTCTGCGCTTCTTCGGGTAGCAGGATTTTATAAGGGCTTTGGAAATAGCCGTCTTTTGCCGACAAGAAGCTGACAGCTTCGCCCACGCCGACATCGAGGGCTTCTTTCAAGCCGTTACCGGCTTCTTCCTGCGATAGGCCACCCGATGTTACGACCGCTTTTGCTTTTTTAGCAAGGTCGCCAAACTGGGCTTGTGCGGAGAATTGTGACAGCAACAGTGCTGTGAATAGAATGAGTGCTTTTTTTGTCATGGTAGATTGTGAAATTAGTTCAGCAAATAAAACGCAAAAGCCCCCCGTTTGACACAAACAAACGGGGGGCTTAGGGAAAGTTTAACAGGCAGCGAAGCTACTTTGGGCGGGAACCGCGCAACGCAAAATACAAAATATAGCCGTAGCAAACCACCATGATAAGCATGAAAGCGGAGCGGAAATCGAGGCCCACATCCGCTTGCTCATACAGCCAGCCGTAGAATGGCGGAATGATGGCGCCCCCCACGATACCCATTACGAGCAAAGCAGAACCGGCATTGGTAAAGCGGCCCAAGTCCTTGATGCCCAGCGGGAAAATAGCGGGCCACATCACGGCATTGGCAAAGCCCAAGGCTGCCAAACAACCGACGGCAATGGATTCTGATACAAAATATGCCAGTACTGTGAGGAAAATGCCCAAGGCCGCCGATACGGCCAGCCAGCGTTCCTGTGTCACATACTTGGGGATCAGCAAGATGCTGACACCATAGCCCAACAACAGCCCAATAAGCCCGAAAGTGGTGAAAAACTTGCTGGTATCGCCCGAAAAGCCCAGGTTTTTGCCGTACACCGTGATCAAATCACCTGCCATTACCTCTGCGCCGACGTACATAAAAATAGCCAGGGCGCCCAGCCAAACATGGCGAAACTGGAAAATGCTCGTCCGGCCCCTCGACAGTTCCGTGTCGCCATCCGAGCCGTCAGAAGCTTTGGTAGAAATATCGGGCAGGGAGGAACGGTAAATGACTACCGCCACCAGCGCCAGGAAAATCGCCAGCACGGTATAAGGCAGCACCACCCGGTTGGAAAGCTCGGTGAGCAATTGTAGCTTGGTTTCAGCGGTGGTGGCAGCATCGGAAAGTTGTGCTTGAATGGCATCCGCATTTTTCAGCAATACCGCTCCGAACAACAGGTTGGCCATAATACCCGCCACTTTGTTGCAAACACCCATGATGCTGATGCGTTTGGCCGCCGATTCAATGGGGCCGATGACGCTGACATAAGGATTGGATGCAGTTTGGAGCAGTGCCAATCCGGTGCCCAAAACGAACAAGCCCGTCAAAAACATGCTATAGCTGCGGGCTTCTGCTGCAGGGATAAATACCAATGCACCAGCAGCCATGGTCAACAAGCCAACCGTCATGCCTTTTTTGGTGCCCAATTTTTGCAAAATCCAGGATGAGGGGAGGGCCATGACGAAATAAGCGGCGAAAAACGCCGTCGCCACGTAGTATGACTGCTGGTCGGAAAGTTCGCAGGATTTTTTCAGGAATGGGATCAGTATGCTGTTCAACCAGGTAACAAACCCGAATACGGCGAATAAAAGCCCGATGATGGTAATTTGATACAGGTAATTTGAGTCGCGAGCGGTAGAATTCTGCATACTTTTGCCGTCCTTTTAAGTTTAATTGTCGGTGAATAATGGTAGCGCAAGGATAGGGCGCGCTGTTTTGGAGCGCAGCCATTCCATCCTTAGCGGCGTAAATTTAATTCCCGATTTAACAAACAAGTATGAAACCTACACTCTTAATATTGGCGGCGGGCATCGGCTCGCGCTACGGCGGGCTCAAACAAGTAGACGGAATGGGCCCGGGCGGCGAAGCCATCCTTGAATTTTCTGTGCACGATGCCCAACGCGCTGGCTTTGGCAAGGTCGTTTTTGTGATCCGAAAAGACATAGAGGACGCATTCCGGGAAAAGGTGGGCCGCAAAGTAGAAGCGCAGATGCACACTGAATACGCCTTTCAGGAACTGGATACCGCTTTGGATTGGCTGACAGAAAAACCCCATCGTGAAAAGCCCTGGGGAACAGGGCATGCCATCCTTTCCGCAAAAAAATTCCTCACAGAACCGTTTGCCACCGTGAATGCCGACGATTTTTATGGTGCAGACGCATTCCAGGCTTTGGGCGGTTTTTTGTCGAAAGAATGTTCTCCGAGTTGTTACGGCATGGTGGCCTATCAACTTGGCAATACCCTTTCTGAAAACGGCGCGGTGTCGCGGGGCGTTTGTGCGGTGAATGCTGCGGGAAATTTGGAAGACGTGGTGGAGCGCACCAAAATCGAGCGCTTCGAGGAAGGCATTCACTTCACGGATGATCACGGCAAACGCCATTTTTTGGCCGACGACACCCCGGTATCCATGAACCTGTGGGGCTTGCACCACAGCGCATTGGACGAAATTGAACAGCAGTTCCAGGAATTTGTAAAAGCAAGTTTCGACAAGCCACGCGCTGAATTTTACATCCCCACCGTGATAAACAACCTGCTCAAAGCCAACAAAATCTCTTTGAAAGTGCTGAACAGCAACAGCCAGTGGTACGGCGTGACCTACCCGGAAGACAAGGAAACTGTGCAGCGGGCACTGGCCGGGATGGGATATCTGCCGGGGCTGTGGGAAGGGTATTCGTCAACCCAATAAACGGTTTACACTTCTCGGATCAGCAAGCCCTCTTCTGCTTCCTGTAATTCCACAACGACCCCGGCGTTTCCAAAATCAAGCATCAGCGCATCGTTTCGGTAAAGCCCGTTTTGGTGCCTCGACAACTGGATGGACTGCAGGGTTTTTCCCAGCAATTTTGGCCAAAAGCCTTGTTCGCTGCGCAACAGGCGTTGTATGGTCGGCTGGCCATGCAGTTGTTGGAGCCGGCTGGCCATTTCCAACAGATTTTCTGCGGTGATTATCTGGATGACTTCAGAATCTTCGCCTGCAGAAAGCAACAGCGCATTGCCCGATTCAAAAACGAGCTCAAGGGCCAGCAGAAACCGGAAGGGCTGCGTGTTTGCATTTTCCCCAAGATTGAGCCAGGGGTAGTAATGTACAGCGGCAAGCGTTTCATTTTCAAAAGATTGGAACAGCTCTAGCGCTTCCTGTGTAAAGCAGTCGGGCGGAATGTGGGCGGCCTGCTGAGGTAGGTTTTCCATTTGGCAAAGGTAATGCGGGAGGTACTTAGAAGTTAAGTTTTGCTCTCTGAAACAGCTCTTGTTAGGTATTTCCCTGCCAAGCGGTAATTTTGGCCGAAAGTGCAGGCGCATATTCGCCTGTTGCAAGATGCCCAATATTCCCGTCAACAACGCTTCAAGCGTCAAGCTTCCATTTCTGGCGTTATCGCTGCTCTTTGTTGCGCTGACCGTTTTCCTCGGCTACTTCGCCCAGCGCGATCATTTCCTGCCTTTTATCAGCGGCTACACGGCTTTTTTCGCGCTTTATATCTGGACCTGTTTTTACCAAAAAGACATTCCCGTCAAGCAACTGATTGCGCTTGGCATCGGCCTGCGCGTGCTGCTGTTGTTCAGTCTGCCCAACCTGTCAGACGATTATTTCCGCTACCTCTGGGATGGGCGGCTGACGCTAGCCGGCTATCACCCCTTTTTGCACACGCCGCAATATTTTCTTGACAATCAA
>CAYVPM010000271.1:0-5240 GCA_964453475.1 uncultured Saprospiraceae bacterium
GGGCCTCCGAGCCAAATTTTTCAATGCCCCAGCAGACCAAAGAGTTGTTCACCGACATGATTACGGAGCAGGAGCTGTCCACTTTTGAAATTTCTTCCATGGCCAGCACATACGACAGGGTATCCATGCCGCCACCGCCGTATTCGGGTGATACCATCATGCCGAGGAAACCGAGTTCCCCCATCATTTTTACTTGCTCGGTAGGGTATTGGGCTTTGGAGTCGCGCTCGATGACGCCGGGTTTAAGTTCGTTTTGTGCAAAATCTCGTGCGGCTTGTTGAACGGCCAGGTGCTCTTCAGTCAGGTGAAACATAAATAAAAGTGGTGGTTGTGGCGGCAAAGGTAACACGTTTGGAAAATTCCCCGGCAATTGTTTCGATGAACACAAGGTCGTTCTGCCTTGCCTGAGCATGTAGGTCGGGCGCAAATAATCTGCGCAAAAAAATTTAAGCATCCACCGTGTCACCTATTGCTGCCTTTTCAAATTAACGGACGTACCGGTTGAAAAACCTATTCATTCATTGCAAAATAACTTTTCTATGAAAAACGTCTTGAAATTTTCCGTCATGTTGGTTGTAGTGGCCGGCATTTGTCTCTCCCCAACGATCAGCAATGCTCAATGGAGCGGTAGTACCACCATTTACCCAACAAACATCAACGCCAATGTCGGCATCGGCATCACAGCGCCAGCAGCCCGGCTACACGTCAAAGGGCTGGGCGGTTTTACAGCCAAATTTGAATCCGCCAACGCCAACAACCTGTTGGGATTTCAGTACGGCGGGTCGATAAAAGGCTACCTGGGTACGCTTACCACCGCAGACGATATGGATTTTGGTACATATGCTGGTAATGCCATCGGTAAAGTAAACCTCGTTATAGGAAACGCCCCGAAACTGTCGCTCATACCAAATGGCAATGTCGGCATTGGCACCCAAAGCCCGCTGGCGACCCTGCATGTGAAAAACACCGGCGCAACCCTCAGCTCCATGCTTTTGGAGAGCACTTCAGATGTCAATAAAATGGATTTTTCCAACAAATTCGGGAATATCGGGTATGCTAGTGTGAACATCAGCGACATTGAGTTGGGGACGGCCTCGGGCAATACACTGGGCAAAACACACTTGTCAACAGGCGCCGTTCGCCGGCTCAGCATCGACCCCCAAGGAAATGTCGGCATCGGCACCCAAAGCCCTGCCACCACCTTGCACGTAAAAAGTGCCAGCACCGCCACTTCCGTGCTTCGGCTGGAATCGGGCAGCAGCAGCAATACGGTTGAATACTTCACCAGCACAGGTAAAAAGGGGTATACCGGGGTCAGCAACACAGACATGGATTTTGGAACACCCAGTGGCGTCGCCAGCAACCTCAACTTTGTAACCAACGGCGTAAAACAACTTACCATCCGGCCCAACGGCTTTGTCGGCATAGGCACCAACAGCCCGTCTACGAAACTCCACATCAAAGGATCAGGCACCAGCTTGCTCAGGCTTGAATCCAGTAGCCCCAGCAATATCGTGGCTTTTTACACTGCTGGTGCATATAAGGGTTATTTGGGCAATACCAACACCAGTCAAAATATGGAATTCGGCACAACTGCGGCTAACACGACAGGCCAGGTGCAGCTAAGCATCGGCTCCGTTCCCCAACTGACTGTCTTTCCCAATGGAAACGTGGGTATTGGCACAGCCAGCGATGCCTTCAAACTTTCAGTAAATGGCACCATTCGCGCCAAAGAAGTACGGGTGGAATCTGGTTGGGCCGACTTTGTGTTCGAAGAAGGCTACCAATTGCGCCCTCTGGCCGAAGTAGCCCAGTATATCCGGGAAAACAAACACCTGCCTGATGTGACCGACGCAGCGACCATCCAGAAAGAAGGCTTGCAGGTTGCCAAGCAAATGACCGAGATGATGCAAAAAGTAGAAGAACTTACCCTGTACCTCATTCAATTGGACAACGACAACAAAGCGCTCAAAGCAAAGGTCGCCCAGCTTGAAGCTGCCCAAAAAAATTGATTGCCGGCGACGAACAGCGGCGCTGCCGTGCCCAATTTTCTCCATTCAATGTCCAAATTTTTAAATAGAAGGTTATGAAAAAGAAATTCTTCATCGCATGGCTGATGCTGGGGTTCGCCCTGTTTGCCCGGGCGCAAGAAATCGGTTCGCCCGAATGTTACGGCCACAGCCAAGTGGATTCCACCGCCCAAATAACTACAATTCTTCCGGGGATGACTACGCCCCGCACCCTGACCGTCTCTGTCGTCAATGGGATGGCGATGATGGAAGGCGACATGCTGCTCGGGCGAATCGAGGACTTCCACCAGGCAGAAGACCGCGGTATCGTGATAGAATCCAGTTCCAAACGCTGGCCGGATGCCATTGTGCCGTATTCCATCGCAGACGGTTTTACAAGCAGCTACCGCGACAAGCTTTTTGCCGCAATTGAATACGTCAACGGAGCAACCCACGTTTTTCTGAAGCCCTGGACCGGGACAGGGGATTGCATTCGTTTCGAGCCCTCCAGCGTGTGCGAATCCTATGTCGGAAGGAAAGGTGGCACACAAACCATTAAATTAAACGATGGCTGCGGCGGGTTTTCGGGCATTGTCCATGAAATCGGCCATGCCCTGGGCCTTTACCATGAGCAGTCGCGGGAAGACCGGGATAATTTTGTCACCATCATTTGGAGCAATATCCAGAGTGGCCAAAGCCATAATTTCCAGAAAGAGAACAGCAATGCCATGGACATCGGCCCCTATGATTTCGCATCGGTGATGCATTATTCGTCTGGTGCATTTGGCATTAATGGGGCCACCACCATCGTGGCTAATGGCGGGCAGGCATTTGGCTTCGCCAATGAATACAGCCAGGGCGACGTGGAGGCGATCAACTTTCTGTATCCCAGCAATTCATGTCCTATTGACCTGAACCTCTCCGTTCAGGTGCCGCAGGTTGCCCGACCCCTGTTTTATGAAGCCGATGACCACCTTGTTTCAAGCGCCGTTATTACCGCTGGTAACGCGGTGATGTACGATGCCGGCATCCAAGTCCGGCTCTTGCCGGGCTTCCTGGCATCAAATGGCAGCGTTTTTCGGGCGGTGAACGATGGCTGTGGCGGGGTGTACCGGAAAGAGCAAGCGCCAGGTGGCGATCCGGGCAAGGAACCGCAGCAGGCTTTAACAGACCCTTCAGCGGCCCCTAACAAGACTTCCGCATCGGAGCTGGCCATATCCTTGTGGCCCAACCCGACCATGGCGGGCGAAAAAGCAAAAATCAAGCTCCAAATGCAGGAAAGCCAACCCGTAGACATCAAGGTTTGGGCCCTGAACGGCAAGCTGGTCGAGCACGCGACGAAGGAACTGCAGCAAGGCGAACACCTGCTGGAATTGTCGTCCGCCACTTTTTTGCCGGGAGTTTATCTGGTTCAAATAACTGGGAAAAATGCTACAAAAACCGTAAAGTGGTGCGTTGAGGCGCACTAAAAGCCACAAGCACAGTATAGGTTGGGTGATGAACTTTTGGTCGGACGATGAAAAATCGCCCGACCAATTTTTATAAACCAATGCGGCATTTTTCCATGACTTTCCTTTTCGGTAAAATAAGGGATGACCCAAATTTATGCGTAAAATCCACAAATTGAATTACTTTTGAATGCTCAAGCACTCCATTTGCGCCATTTAATCTTTTCATTTCAAGGTGTTACAACTTTGAAGTGCTGTTTTATTTTTACACAATTGATCTCCATGATGAAGTTTTTGTTGCCCTTCGCCATTTTTTTTCCCGTACTCATAAGCGCACAAAACGCCTGGCACGATGTGGCAGAATCTTCGATTCCCACGGGTGGTGAACGCCGCATTGTCCCTCAAACCTACAGGACGGTAACATTTGATCTCAATGCCTTGCAAGCCCTACTCGCTGCCGCCCCCCTGCGTTTCAGCCCCGAGGCAACGGGAAATACCCTGGCCATCGAACTGCCTACACCCGATGGCCGCAGCAGCCGTTTCCTGCTCACCGAATCGCCCACGATGATGCCTGCCTTACAAGCCCAGCACCCCGATATCCGATGCTATACGGGTACTGGAATTGACGACCCAACCGCTGTGCTGAAATGCGACCTCACCCCGCATGGCTTCCACGCACAGGTGCTGCGGAGTAAAAAAGGGGATTGGTTTATCGACCCATACAGCTTTGGAAACCGGGATTTTTACACCGTATATTTCAAAAAAGATTATGCGCTTCCAGCCAATAAAACCTGGGACTGCCAGGTGAAAGATGATAGCCAGGCGCCGGAGGAAAATGAGCCGGTTCCCGATTTTCAAGGCGATTGCAAATTGCGGCAATACGCACTCGCGATGGCTTGCACAGGCGAGTATGCGGGTTTTCACGGGGGCACCACGGCACTTGCCGCTGCTGCTATCAATACCAGCGTCAACAGGGTAAACGGCGTTTATGAAATCGACTTCGCCATTACCATGATATTGGTTTCCAACAACAACAACATTATTTACCTCGATGGCGCCACCGACCCCTATTCCAATAATAATGGCTCCGCCATGTTAGGGCAAAACCAAACGACCTGCGATAATGTGATCGGCAGCGCCAACTACGATATTGGGCACGTTTTCAGCACGGGCGGCGGCGGTGTGGCCACCCTGGCATGTGTGTGCAACAATTCCACCAAAGCAAGAGGCGTTACAGGCGGCTCCTCCCCCATAGGTGACCCGTTCGACATCGACTATGTAGCTCATGAGATCGGACATCAATTCAATGGTTCCCACACTTTTAACGGTACTGCCGGCTCTTGTTCCGGAAACGGTTCCTCGTCATCTGCTTATGAGCCCGGAAGCGGCTCTACCATCATGGCCTATGCCGGCATTTGTGGCAGCCAGAATGTTCAAAACAACAGCGATGCCTATTTTCATGCCCGGTCGTTGCAGCAGACTGGTACGTTTGTGACGGGAAGCGGGCATACCTGCGACACAGAAATCGTAACGGGCAATTCAAAGCCTGTGGCCAATGCTGGCGCCGATTATGCCATTCCGAAATCAACACCTTTTGTGCTCACAGGGACGGGCACAGACCCGAACGGGGATGCCCTTACCTATTGTTGGGAACAGTACGACAACCAAAGTTCCACCCAGCCGCCCGTATCCACCAGTACCGTAGGCCCTAATTTCCGTTCATTTATACCTACTACCGATCCGGCGCGGTATTTCCCTTCGCTGCCCGATGTCATCAACAACA
>CAYVPM010000272.1:0-5229 GCA_964453475.1 uncultured Saprospiraceae bacterium
CAGCACCTTATTTTATCAACAAAGCGCCTATATCCCGGCCCAATTGGGAGATATTCTCACCGGAGGTGTTACACAGCAGCGCGATGACGATTTTCTTATCCGGATAGCAGCGGATGTAAGCCCGAGAGCCCGGCTGACCGCCCGACTTGGCAAATACTTTTTGCCCGGAATCTGTCCCTGTATCCCAGCCGTAAGCGTAATTGGCCGCGTTGTCAGGGTCGGTCGTCATGGTGCTGAGGTTCCCGGCAGAAAGGATATTGTTGCTCAAGAGTTTGGCACCAAATCGGGCCAGGTCGTAAGCCGAAGACTCTGTGCCGCCGCCGCCGAATTTCCAGCTTAAGCTGAGCGGTGTCAACTTGGTGAAACTGCTTCCGCTCGCTGAATAAATTTTGGAGCGTTCAGCCACGGTCTTCGTCAAGTCCTCACAACGCAAGGTGCTCAAATCGAAGGGGTTCGTCAATTCTTCTTCCATAATCTTGGTGTACGTTTTCCCAACGGCCTTTTCCATGGCTGCAACGGCACAGGTGTAGCCGTGGGTTGAATACAGGTAGTTTCCGGTCACCAGTGGGTCGGCACTGAATAACTTACTGGCTTCCAATGCATTGGCGTATACTTTCACGGTGCCAGCCGATGGCGCCGGGTCGTTGGTTTTGTAATGGCGCACATCGCCCCGGTTGGAGAGCAACTGGCCTACCGTATGCGTGTGGTGTACGGGCAGCAACGGCTCGTAATCGCGGGTTTTCTTTGAAATATTCAGCTTGTTTTTGGCCTGTAGCCTGAATGCGATCGTGCCGCAAAGGGCTTTGGAAACAGAGGCATGTCGGTAAACCGTATTGGCATGTGCTTCTTTATTAGCGTCAATATCCTGAAAGCCCCATCCGCGCATGTACTGGATTTCTCCGTTGACAGTGATTGCAATACTCATGCCGGCTGTAGGTTCCGCCTTGAAATAGGCATCCACGAGGTTTTCCACCTCATTGCGGTGTTTCCAGCGCACCCGGTCGTCATTTTCCACCCAAACGCCGGCATACCGCGTGGCATTGCCAATTTTGTACACCTCGATGTCTTCCAAACGATAACCAAGGTCGCTGTATTTCAGCCACCAGTTGTGGAACCAGGTGGCGTCCATGTCGCGGCGGGCATACCAGCCGCGGCTCTGGGCCTCTTTTACCCATATTGTGGCGTACTCCTGGTTGCCGTTGCGCACGTAGGCTTCCGTGTCATACAGCCGGTAACCTTTGTCTGAATACTCGTCGAACTGTGCGCCAAAGTTCGCTTGTGGAATGTTCCGCTTTTCCACCCAGGCGATGTTGTCCTTGTTTTCCACCCAAATCACGGAATAGTACAGGGTGCCGCCAATGTCGTAAGCATCAATGTCAACGGGGATGTAATTGGCCTTGTACTCGTCAAATTTGGTAGAAAATTCAGCAGAGCTCAGCTTGCGGAAGGAAGCCCATTTGTAGCCTTCTGTGTTTTTGATCCAAATAGCGCCGTAATAGGTTTGGCTGCCAAGTTTGTGCGATTCCTGGTCAACAGGCCGGAACCCACTGTTTTTCATTTCCTCCCATTTGGCAGAAAACTCAGAATCGCTCAGTTTGGTGCGCACTTCCCAGGCGCGGCCATCGGTGTTTTTGCGCCAGATACAGGCGTATTTTCGGGAGGAGCCTCCTTCCACCTCGACATCGGTGGGGCGAAAACCATTGGTCTTGTACTCGTTGAGTTTTGCTTCGTAAGTTGCATCGCTCATGTCGCGGAGCGAGGCCCAGGCGAAATCACCGTAAGGCTGGTCGAGGATACCTTGTGCCCTGGCATTGAACCAAAGGCCAAGCAGGATTAAAATCGGAATTATGGATTGTACTTTCATTGGTAATTAGTTTTAGAAAAATGAAATGAATGTATTGGTATGCTGAAGTGTGAACGCCTGGTTTCAACAATTTTCAAACCCGGGTCAGAAAATTCTAATAAAGCCTTGTGTTCCAAAGCGAAAAAAAGTACCCAAGCACTGCCTAATTATTTCAATAAAATTGGTATTTTCCCAATCTTGGCACGAAAAAACATTCGCGCATGTCTACATTTGCACCTGGTCTAAATTCCACCAAACACAATTATAACCATTCAACATGCCCACGCGACGCAATGCCCTCAAATCTATGCTCCTTGGCGCCGCAGCCTTGGGCACTTCCCCTATAAACGCATTATCCGCGTTCCCCGTGGATGCCACGGTACGCAAGGGAAACATCAGACATTCGGTTTGCCGTTGGTGCTATGGCGCCTTTTCGCTCGACGACCTCTGTGTGTTTGCCAAGCAAATTGGTATCAGCGCAATCGACCTTATCGGACCCAAGGAATGGGATGTATTGAAAAAACACGGGCTGGACTCCTCCATGTGCAACGGCGCCGAGCTCAACCTCGTGGACGGTTGGAACGACCCGAAATTCCATCCCCAGCTTATCAAAAACTATTCGGAAATGATACCGATAGTGGCCAAAGCCGGGTATAAGAATCTGATACTCTTCAGCGGAAACCGCAGGGGCATGGACGATGAAACCGGGCTAAAGAACTGTGTAACCGGCTTGAAAAATATACTCGGCCTGGCCGAACAGCACGGCGTTATTTTACAAATCGAAGTGTTCAACTCCAAGGTGGATCACAAAGACTACATGGCCGACAACACCCCATGGACGATTGAACTTTGCAAGCGCCTCGGCTCAGAAAACTTCAAGATCTTGTACGATATTTACCACATGCAGATCAGTGAAGGCGACGTAATCCACACCATTCGCGACCATCACCAATGGTTTGGGCATTACCACACAGCAGGAGTGCCAGGCCGAAACGAGATCAACGAAAGTCAGGAATTGTACTACCCTGCCATTATGCGGGCGATTGCAGAGACGGGGTACAAGGGCTATGTGGCGCAGGAATTTATTCCGCTTTCAAAAGACCCGCTGGGATCATTGGCGGCTTCTATTGATATATGTGACGTTTAGTGGAAGGTTTAATTTAATGACATAAAGCTCCAAAAATCCATTCATTTGGTTGGTCAAACAATTACATTTAATATGCCAGAAAAATACGATGCCATTGTTGTCGGCTCCGGTATCGCCGGCGGTTGGGCGGCAAAAGAACTCACTGAAAAAGGCCTCAAGGTGCTGATGCTGGAACGGGGCAAAGACGTAAAACATGTCACCGATTACGATACCGCCAATAAAAAATTGTGGGAATTCCCGCACCGCGGCCGTATTACAGAGGAAATGAAGGTTAGCCATCCGGTGCAAAAACGCGATTATCCCTATTCGGAATTCAAGCCCGATTGGTGGGTCAATGACCTGGAATGTCCTTACACAGAGGTCAAGCGCTTCGACTGGTACAGGGGCTTTCACGTCGGCGGAAAATCGCTGATGTGGGGCCGTCAAAGCTACCGCTGGAGTCCAATGGATTTTGAGAGCAACCTCAACGACGGTCATGGCATCGACTGGCCGATACGCTACAACGATATTGCGCCATGGTACGATTATGTGGAGCAATTTGCCGGCATTTCCGGCTCCCTGGAAGGCTTGCCCCAGCTCCCCGACGGCAAATTCCTGCCGCCTATGGAATTGAACGTGGTGGAAAAAGACATTGCAGCCCGCATTAAAGCCAAATACGAGCATCGCCGCTTGATCATTGGCCGGGTAGCCAACCTCACACAAGAGCACAACGGCCGCGCTACCTGCCAATACCGGAACCTTTGCAGTCGGGGCTGCCCATTCGGCGCTTATTTCAGCACCCAGTCAGCCACCTTGCCGGCTGCTGTCGCCACCGGCAACCTCACCCTGCGCCCCTTCTCCCTGGTCAACCAAATCCTGTATGACAAGGACAAAAAACGCGCTAAAGGTGTGTTGGTCATCGATGCCGAAACGATGGAAAACATTGAATACGAAGCGAAAGTGATTTTTGTATGCGGTTCTACCCTCGGCTCCACTTTCCTTTTGATGAACTCCATTGAATTGGGCGGATTGCCCGACGGACTGGGCAACGGCAGCGGCCAACTGGGCAAAAACCTGATGGACCACCACTTCCGCTGCGGCGCCCACGGCGAAGTAGAAGGATTTGAGGATAAATATTATTTCGGCCGCCGCGCCAACGGCATTTACATACCGCGCTTCCGCAACTTGTTTGGCGACAAGCGCGACTACAGCCGCGGCTTCGGCTATCAGGGAGGGGCAAGCCGCCAGGACTGGCGACGCGATGTGGCTGAACTGAGCATCGGCGCCGACCTGAAAGCAGCACTGAGCGAACCGGGCAAGTGGACCATTGGCCTGGGAGGTTTTGGGGAAATGCTGCCCTACGAAGAAAACAAGGTGACCATTGACAAAACCAAAAAAGACAAATGGGGCCAATATGTACTGTCCATAGACTGCGAATTGAAGGAAAACGAGCGTAAGATGCGCGTCGACATGATGAACGACGGCGCTGAAATGCTCGAAGCCTGCGGGGTGAAAAACGTAAAAACTTTCGATAACGGCAGTTTCCCAGGTATGGCCATTCATGAAATGGGCACCGCGCGCATGGGCAATGACCCAAAAACTTCAGTGCTGAACAAGTGGAACCAGATGCACGAAGTGCCCAACGTGTTCGTGACCGACGGTTCTTGCATGACCTCCATTTCTGCCGTGAACCCTTCGCTTACGTTTATGGCCTTGACAGCGAGGGCGGCGGATTATGCTGTGTCAGAGTTGAAGAAAGGTAACCTTTGAAATCTCAGCTGAAGACTCGATGGAAATGATAAAAAAATTAGCTGGTTTTAGAAGATATCTGAGTGATTGACAGGAATTTCACAATAAAATCAGCGTTGGCAGCTTTGGAAATCGTAAGTTTTTACTTTTGCCAATGAACTAAACACCTATTCCAATCCATTACCACAATTAATAATTTTAAGCACCTAAGTCAGCTCAACATGAACCGTCGCGAACTCCTCCAACGCTCCTCCCTCCTCATCGGCGGCACCTTGCTGGGCGCCGACAGCCTATTGGCCAAAAACATCGACTGGGAGGCCATGGAAGCGGAACTTGGCGCCAAAGGCATCGGGATATTCAGCAAATCGCAGGTCCGCCTCCTGAATGAAGTAGGCGAAACCATCATCCCGACAACCAATACACCGGGCGCAAAAGCTGCCAAAGTGGGGCAATTCATCGCCGTCATGGTGAGTGATTGCTACGATGCCAAATACCAGACCCGCTTTATGGA
>CAYVPM010000273.1:0-5226 GCA_964453475.1 uncultured Saprospiraceae bacterium
CTAGCACGTAGAACTGCTCACCAGTATTGACGGCCAGGATTTCGGACTGAGCATCGCCGTCGGTGTTTTCAACGCCAAAGACCCAAGTTCCCGTTTCGGACGCACCCCATGAAAAACTTGGTACGAACTGGTTGTTTGGGTTGAGCTTACAGGCAATGACGTCGCCCGTGTAGCCAAGCTTGGGAACCAAAATCATTTCCTTTTCTGCGCTACCGCCTACGTCGTGGAAGCCGAGGCAATAGATCTCGTTGAGCGAGATGTTATAAGTTGTTGCATTGAACACCATATTGTCTGGCTGGCTGAAAGTGCGTACCACGAGGTTATTGCCCACCCGTGCGATGATGTCCCGCTTACCGTCGCCGTTGAAGTCAAAATCATCGGCACGGAACAGGCCAATCAAGATGGCAATGATGGATTGGGGCGGCGGGCTTTGTTCGTACTCAACGACAAAGGGATCTTGTGCAAAACTGGCCGTCGTGCAAATTGCGAACAAGGCTGAAAGGATGAAGTGTTTGTTCCGATTTTTCATTGTTCCGATTTTTGTTTGTTTTTAGTTATAGTAAAAAATGGACCTTTTCAATATTTGACAAATTGAATTGTGGGCCCATTGGTCTCAAGTAAATTAGCCACGTAATTGCCTGACGGCCAATTTCTTGCGTCAACCGAGAGCGTATTCTGCCCTTCCTGAAGTGTGATTTTTTCTTGGAAAACGACTCGGCCAAGCAGGTCGGAACAGACAAGCGTGGCTGCCTGTTTATGCTCCGCATTTATGGAAAAATGAATCATGCCAGCCGTGGGGTTTGGAAAGGCCAGCCATGCAAAACTGTTGGAAGAAACTGGATTTTCAGTTTCGAATGACCTGTTACCCAGCGGGTCGTGCAAGGGCCCACTGGCAGCGCCGAGCGTCCAGCGGCCGCTTACATCGGCCACCGCCGTCAACTCGACATAATTTGCGACAGGGTCCCTCGTGGTGAAACCCATTTCCGTCCAAGAAGCGCCATTGTTGGTGCTTCGCCAAACCACGAGGCTCGCCTCGTTGTTGGCGTTGAGTTCCGCATCGAAATAGTTGAAACGGAGCGTGGCGCTCCAGCCCGACGGAAAAGCGGCTGATGCGTTCCAATACTTCGTGATGCTGTTGCCCGTTGGCAAGGATTGGGCGGGATGAAACCTGGAAACCGTGGTCAAGCCGAGGTTGCCAGCCACCGTGAACACCATGCCGAGGTTGCCGGGGTTGTTGGCTGAGGGATTGTTCAGCAACTTTGACTTTGCTGCATTGCCAGTGGAGCCTCCATATGTTCTTTTTGTTTCGCTCTCCCCAACCAATTGCCCGTTAGTAGTGGCGAGCACGAGGTTTCTGGTGGACAAGTCCAATTTCCCATTGATGAGGCTGAGGTTGTTTTTCACGGTGGTAGTTGCAGCCACCAACTGCAGGTCGTTGGAAGATTTGTCAATTTCTAGGTTGTGGAAATTGGAATTGGAGCCAACGATGGTCGAGTTGGCGGTCGTTGCATTGCCCGTGAACTTCACATTGCTGGTTGCGGAAACGAAGGAATTGGCGGTGGCCGTCCATTTGCCGTTTTCAACCACAATGACCGGGGAACCCGAACATACCATCCGCACTGCTCCGTCCATTTTTAGTCCGCCTTGTGCCAGCATGGGAAGATGTACGGCTGCCATTGCCGACAGGCACAACATGATCTTGATTGTATTTTTCATTTTCTTGAAATTTTTTGATGGAAGGGAATTGGTTATTTTTCAGCGACTGCACGGGCTTCCAATGTGTTCACCCGTTGTATCAGCAGGGCCAATTGCTGTTTGAGCAGCTTGTTTTCCGCATCAAGTTCCTGTACGGCCTTCACGAGCGGCACGCTGAACTCGGCGTAGCGTAGCCCGTAAATGTCCTTGTCTTCGTTTTTGGGTGCATCAACGCCGCTGAACTCGAATCCAAGCTGCTTGGCAGCCGCCTCCACCTCCTGGGCAAGGAAGCCCGTGCTACGAACCTCCTGCGCTGGAGGTTCTGGCATTTCCTTTTCTCCGATGAAACGGCTGAGTTTCGGGAGGTCGAAAACATAGCTGACCGGGCGCAGTTTTGTGATGAAGGCCAGGCCCGGCACGTCCTCCCGCACGCCCGTCTTGAAGCGGGCATCGGAGAAGTTGGTCCAAGCCACTGCGCCGCCGATGGAGGCTACGCTGGTGTTGCCAACCCGGATTTTGTTGTTGTCGTTAACATGGGTATCGTAGCCGATTGCTGTGCTGTTGGTGAAGCCATCCTGGCTTGCACTTGCATGGGCGCCCAGAAACGTACAGTTGTTGCAAGTGCCAACGTTTTCACCGCTGTAACTGCCTAGGCTTGTGTTGTTGTCTCCTGATGTCAACAAATTAAGTGCATCAATGCCAATGGCTGAATTGTAGTTTCCATTAGTGGAGGCACTTAATGACGCATAACCTATAGCTACATTATTATTTCCGGATGTATTGGAATACAATGAAGAATGACCGAAAGCTGCATTGAGGTGACCGTCAATATTTTGATTCATTGCATGATATCCCAATGCAGTATTGTTTCCCCCTGTCGAATTGTTCGCCAATGCAAACAAGCCGATGCCAGTGTTGGAAATGCCATTTGTGGTGTTTTGACCTGCTGTGTTCCCCAAAAAGAGATTTGACCCATAGGAGTTGAAATCAACGGTCAATATTCCATTGGCAGTTTCGGTCATCTTCACCCTTTCGTCCCCACTGATGTCGAAACGGATAGTGTTGTCGTTGGCTGCTTCCTCCACCTGAATCTTGGTGTCGCCATCGGCGTCGGCTAATTCCCTGGCTGTTTTCATGGACTTCCAGCCGCCGTTGTAGAAGTAGAAACTGTTGTCGTCGGTAACATAAACCAACAGACCAGTGGCCGGAGCCGCAATTGCATTGCGCTGCGCTATTGTCATGCGTGGCACGAGCATGCCCTTCGTGGTGCTTTTCACCTCAAGTATGGAACTCGCATGAGCGGTTGTTCCGTCGGTGTTGATGGCTACGGACTGTGAAAATACGAAAGTAGCCGTGCAAAGAAAAAGGAAGGGAAGGATGAGATTTTTCATTTTAAATGATTTGTGGTTCATGTTTTATGATTCGCGGCAAAAGGAATTGGGGCTTGTGCATGGCACAGGCTGAGCTAGGCGTGGTTCGTTAAGTGGAAATTTGTGGAGCCTTTTCGCGTGGGGCAGGTGTGGATTTGATGGTACAAATCTCGGGCGGTTTTATTTACCAAACATCTCGGAAATCATGGATTTTGAAAAAATACCGGAATTCATAGAGGAAACGAAACGTTCACCGTTGTCTCCGCCCCGCTCGTGCGCGCGCATGGTGCGTGGTGGATAGCCTTGTTCCAGCTGGGTGTTTGTGTTGTATGTGGAAATGTTGCTCCGCGACTGTCGGGCGCTGGCACTCAAGGGTGATGTGATAGTAGTTTGGTAAGGTCGCTACACCTCAACAATGGTGGACTCCCCTTTACTATGGTCCTTGCAAGTCCACTGCCAGAATTCCCGCAGGATGATTTTCCCGTGTTCGTTCAGTTCCGGGTAGGAGCGGCATTTGCCGGTCATGAGTTCCATGTCGGTATTCAGGTGCTGATAAACGAATTCGATGTGGTCGTCGTCAAACATTTTCCCGAGCAGTTGCCCTTGCAAAATGCTGCCGCCCTGGTAGGTTGCCGAGATGATATCGCCGTTTTGTTGGTAAAGAAACAGCGTGTCGCCCGACACTTCGCCGTTTTCGCTGTTTTGGAGGGAGCGGAATTGTTTGTGGTGGAGGTTCATACAGATGAGCAATTTTAGCGATTCAACCTATTGGCCGGCGGCAGCGGGTCGACTTTAATTTTACTGAAGTTCTCCGTGCCATTTATGGCCGAAAAGTAGGAAATAAAATTGCTCAGATGCCCTTAAATTGATTTTGATACAAGCTACTGTGATAACACGCCGCCTCAAAGTCAAGGGATGCTGTTTTATTCCCTTATTCCAGGTAGAAAGCTTCACTGTCAAGCTCCTTTACGAATTTCCCGCTCGTGTGTGGCGTGCTCCCCCCAACTTCCCGTGCTGGCCCGAATGTTGAAATTACCGACCTGCAGCTTTCGCCAACTGAAAGTTGGCGGTACGTGCTGCTTGGCATTACCTTAGCGGTTCACAACACAAATATTGAGCTTACTGACCGTACCATGCCAACAGCATCATTCCAACACGGCGCGAAAGAGCGCTTCCTGAAATACGTCACCATCGATACCCAAAGCGATCCCGACAGCCCGACTTGTCCCAGCACCGAAAAACAAAAAAACCTCGGCAAAGTCCTTGTTGCAGAACTTCTGGACATGGGCATCAACGATGCCCACCTCGACCAGCACGGCTATGTGTATGCCACCTTGCCCGGCAATACCACTAAAAAAGTTCCGGTTATCTGCTTTTGTTCGCACATGGACACTTCCCCCGATTGCTCCGGCGAAGGTGTAAAACCCATCGTACACAAGAACTACCAGGGCCAGGATCTGGTACTTCCCGACGACAAATCCGTGGTGCTGCGCATGCGCGAACACGAAGACCTGAAACACCAAATTGGAAACGATATCATCACCGCAAGCGGAACCACCTTGCTGGGCGCCGACAACAAAGCCGGACTGGCCGCCATAATGGATGCCATAAAAATTCTGCTCGACAACCCCAAGCTCAAGCACGGCGACATCCGCATCTTGTTCACACCGGATGAAGAAATTGGCCGCGGGGTTGACAAAGTGGACATAAAAAAACTGGGCGCCAAATTTGGCTATACCATTGACGGCGAAACCGCCGGAAGCCTTGAAAACGAGACTTTCAGCGCCGATGGCGCCCTCATTACCATCAACGGTATATCCGCACACCCGGGTTTTGCAAAAGGCAAAATGGAAAGCGCCATCAAAATCGCCTCGCGGATCGTGGCCAAACTGCCCGACAAATTGAGCCCCGAACATACGGAAGGGAAGCAGGGTTTTATCCACCCCGTGCACATGGAGGGTGGCATCGAAAAAGCGACCATCAAACTTATTTTGCGCGATTTCACGGAATCCGGATTGAAACGCCACGCCAAAGTACTGCAACGCATTGTTGACGGTGCCTTGAAACCATTTCCCAACAGCAGCGCCGATGTCAAAATCACGGAGCAATACCGCAACATGGGCAAAATGCTTAAAAAGCACCCGCAAGTGGTTGCTAATGC
>CAYVPM010000274.1:0-5195 GCA_964453475.1 uncultured Saprospiraceae bacterium
CAAATGCTTGATTTTAAAATGATTGCAACATTCCTGTATTCACAACCACTTTGCGCTGACTGCATCTTGGATTTGCCGCCCGCCCGGGGCATAATTTCCCCGCACGCTGCCTTAGCTTTGTTGCTGCAAAAACAAAACAAGGCAAATATGAAATCAATCTGGATTTTCCTGCTCGGGTCGGCCATCAACCTGCTGTTTTTATCGCTTATCTTCCTGTCTTACCTGCAGGACAAGGAAGACAAGTTCGTTGCTCCTGACAGAGTTCCTTATACACCTTATGTCGTTTTGATTGCGGGTTCGATAATTGCGGGCGGCCTGGCGCGGCATTTCAACCGCCCCGGTCTGGGCAATGTTTTGGTGATGGTGTTTCCCAGCCTGGGCATATTGGCCGCCATGTTTTTCATTTTCCTTTTTATCATTCCCAAGGGACTGGAAATCAAGCATATTTTCGGGATAATATTGGCTGTTGCGGCGCTTGCCGGGGCCTTTTACCTGAAAAAAAACAGCTATAAAAGGGTGTTTGATGCGAGCAGGGCGCAGGTCGCCCGGCAGCAGGAAAGCCAGGCATCTGCCGGAGGAAGGGTATCGTTCTCCAACACTGGCAGGAGCGGACTGGTAACCTACAATAGCGGCACAAGCAGCTTTGACCTGTACTTTGAGTTTGGCGGCAATGACGTCCTGGCTGTAATCAACGTGCCAGGGCCCGATGAATGGCTTGCCCAAACAGGCCTCGCGCCCGGTGAACGGGCGCGGGTACTGCACGAGATCGGGATGGAAGCCGTAAAAACGCAGACGCAAAACGGGCGGTATGTGCTGGAGGGGAATTCTATTGTTGTGTACAGCAGGTAATGGGCTGTCAAAAGTGATCTGGCGAACGTATTTGGGCTTATTTCAAAAAGCCAGCATTTAAAATGTCGCCAAACTTTATCTCAATTTTCTTAGCCAAGACTTTCCAGGTTTTCAAAACCTGGAAAGTCTGAGCACTCGAACGAAATTAAAAGCTGTTCGTTTTTTACAGCCAACATGACTCCAAGCACATCCTTTGCTCTCGATATTCAATTTTCACAGTAATATCACGCCCTGATTTACACGTAAATTTTATCGCATGCAACGTCTGCTACTCCTTTTATCCTTTTCTGCCCTGTCATGGCAAACACCCGAAACTACCTCAAAAAACTTCGTTTTTGAAACCGCCACGTTCCGATTGGCCATAAACGCCAAAGGCCAGGTAAAGGAACTTGTCGACAAATCCAACAGGAAAAACTACTGCACCAAAGACAGCACAGCCGCTCTTATTTCCCTGCGCATTGCCGGGAAAATGCTCCACCCAATTGCAGTACGGTCCATTGACAACAGGAACACCCTCGACTTCCAATTCCAGAACGGCGCCCAGGCGACGGTGCGCGTTTCGGAAAGGCCAAGCCACTTGAGCTTCGAACTAACGGACCTGGTAAGCCCTGAAGGCGTGGAACTGATTGCCTGGGGGCCATACCCCACCACCATCAGCGAAACCATCGGCGAAACCATCGGCGTGGTGCGCAACAGCGATTTTGCCATCGGCCTGCAGGCTCTGAATCCAAAAACGCTGGGCGGGTACCCCTGGACCGACAACGACTGCATGCCCCAGCTCGACATCTTCGACCAGGACGACCCCTCTGACCTCAACGAGGCGGGCAAGCGCTACGTACTGTACCGGGTGGAAGCCGCAAAGCCAGAGCGTTTTGGCAGCACCTTGCAGGCCTATTGCCGGAACCGCGACAAAGAACGCATCATTGCCAATTGGGATCACGCCAAATTCTCTGCGCCCGCTTTTGACGATGGCGGGGCTGTCGGCTCCAAAATCGCGCTATTTGGTTGTGCCGAAGCAAAAACCCTCGAAACCATTGGCGCCATTGAATTGGCTGAAAACCTGCCGCACCCCATGATCGATGGCCAGTGGGGCAAAACGGCCCCCAGCGCATCGGCAGCATACCTTATCATGGGCTTCGATGAGGCCAGCTTTGAAAAGGCGCTGTCCGTGGCCAAAAAAGCCGGGCTGCGCTACCTGTACCACGACGGGCCTTTCGAAAATTTGGGGCATTTTTCCTTGAACAAAACATCTTTCCCGGAGGGCGAAAAAAGCATGAAACGCTGCGTTGAAAAGGCTGAAGCAGCAGGCGTGATGTTGGGCGTACACACCCTCACCAATTTCATCACCACCAACGACCCGTACGTGAGCCCATTGCCCGACGAACGCCTGGCCAAAGTGGGCAGCAGCCTGATCACATCAGCCATTGACGATGTGCAAACCGAAATCCCCGTGGCATCGCCGGATTTTTTCAGGCAATTCAGCAACAACAACCTCAGAACCGTTGTCATCGGCAAAGAGCTGATCCGGTATGGCGGTGTTTCAGAAACCCAACCCTGGAAACTGCTGGATTGCCAGCGGGGCGCTTTTGATACCAAACCAAGCGCTCACCCCGAAGCCGAAAACATTTCCTTACTGGCCGACCATGGCTACAAAGTGTTTCTCAGCAACGCCGAACTGGGCATGGAAATCGCCAAGAACATCGCAGCACTGTTCAACAGAACCGGCTTGCGCCAGATTTCCTTCGACGGGCTGGAGGGCAACCGTTCCACAGGCATGGGCAATTATGGGGAAATACTGTTCACCAATGCCTGGTACAACAACCTGAACGCCGATATCCGCAGGCACTACATCGCGGATGCCAGCCGCACCTCGCATTATTTCTGGTACATGTACACGCGCATGAACTGGGGCGAACCCTGGTACGCCGGCTTCCGCGAGAGCCAGACGGAATACCGGCTCAAAAATCAGGCGTATTTCCAGCGTAATTTGATGCCGGGCATGTTGGGCTGGTTCAGCATGAGGCCCGGCACCAGCGTAGAGGACATCGAATGGATGCTGGCGCGATCGGCAGCCTTCAATGCCGGCTATGGATTCGTGACCAACTACGAAGCCCTGGAAAAGAACGGCGACACCGAAAAAATACTGGCGCTTATCGGAAGCTGGGAAAAGGCGCGGATGGCGGGCGTGTTCAGCACTGCGCAAAAAAAACGGATGGAAGACATCAACAACGAATTCCACCTGGAGAGCACCGGAGACAAAACCTGGGATTTGTACCAGATTTATTCCTACAAATTCAAACATGCGCAGCGCACGCGGCAGCCCGGCGAGCCGCTGTATTCAACTTATACCTTCGAAAATCCCGCCGCGAAGCAGCCCTTGCAGTTTATCCTGACAGCCCTGGACGGCGACATCAACAACCTGAGATTCGAGCTGGACAACTACAAAACCATCCCCTTCAAAATTGACCTGAAAAAAGGCGAAACCATAAAATACCAGGGGGGCGCCACCGCCCTGATTTACGACGAAAACTGGCAGAAAATCCGGGACCTGCGCATGGATGAAGCAGCATGGGCCATTTCCAAAGGTAAGCACCAGTTGACCTTTGATTGCGATTTTAGCAACGGGACAGCGCCCCTTGCCAAACTGGAACTTAGGCTTGCGGGCGCAGCCGAACCATTAAAAATGAAATGAAAAGCCGCACCATCGCCGTTACGGGCGCCAGTGGCCATGTCGGCAATGTGGTTTGCCGAAAATTGCTGGAACAAGGCCATCAGGTCAGGGCCTTGTACCAATCGGACAGCAGCAGCCTGGAAGGGCTTCCGCTCGCGCTGGTTCAAGGTTCGGTGCTGCAAAAAGCCGACCTGCAGCGCTTGCTGGAAGGCTGTGAGCTGGTGGTACACTGCGCGGCCATTATCAGCATCAATGGCGACCCCGACGGGGCAGTGTGGCAAACCAACGCGCTGGCGCCAAAAAACGTGCTGGAAGTCGCCCGGGAATGTGGCCTTTCAAAAATGCTGCACATCAGCAGTGTACACGCGGTGGCGGAAATTCCGCTGGATCAACCTTATGATGAAACCAGGTCCTACAAAAATGAAAGCTCCTTTGCCTACGATTATTCCAAGGCCTGGGGCGAAAAAAGCCTGCTGGACGCCGCCGAAGGCGGGCAGCTGGAACTGGTGATCCTGCGGCCCAGCTCGGTTGTGGGGCCTTTCGATTTCAAACCATCGAAAATGGGCAAGGCATTGCTGGATTTTTACCACGGGAAAATACCCGTTTTGCCGCCAGGCGGCTATGATTTTGTGGATGTGCGGGATGTGGCCGATTCGGTATTGGCTGCGATGGAGAAAGGGGGCAAGGGAGAAATTTACCTGCTGAGCGGGCGCTATTATTCCATGCGGCAACTGGCAGCTTTGGTGCAAAAGGTGACCGGGAAAAAGACCCCGCGCTGGCAACTGCCCTTTTTCCTGTTGAAACTGGGGCTACCTTTAATCGCCCTGTACAGCAAGATCAGCGGCGCGGCGCCTTTGTACACCATAGAATCCATCACGGCATTGAAGCATGGGCACCCCAACATGGACCATTCCAAAGCAGCGGCGCAACTTGGGCATCGGGTGCGGGATTTTGAAAGTACCTTGCGCGATTATTATGCGTGGCAGGGGCTGGTTACCGCGTAAGGTTTTATCACATAGGGTGTTTTTTACCACTTAGGGGTGTTTTTTTACCACTTAGGCGCTGTGCTTGGGCATTTTTATCAATAAATATGAAAGTCTGACCTATAATAAAACCCGATGTGTATCCTAAACCAACTATGTGAACTATGTGCACTATGTGGTAAAAAACACCCTTATGTGGTAAAAAAGCCTATCTGGTAAAGATTGAAATGAGCATTGACACCTTACACATCATCGCCTACGTTTGGCTGGCCATCGCCGTTGTGGTGCATATCACCATGTTTTACGTGACCGCCCCATTCGGCCGGCACAGTTCCGACAAATGGGGCATCAGCATCGACAACAAGCTCGGCTGGTTTGTCATGGAGCTGCCTTCGCTGGGCATTATGACTTGGTTCCTTTTATGCGGCACCCGCTCCTTCGATTCCTACGCCTGGGTGCTGTTTGGCCTGTGGATACTGCATTATGCCAACCGCACCTTCGTTTACCCGCTGCGCATCAAAAGCACCCCCAAAAAGATGCCCTTGTTCATTGTGGTAAATGCCATTCTTTTCAACGTCATGAACGCGGGGCTGAACGGCTACTACCTGGCGGAACTGGTGCCCACTGAAGCTTATTCGGGCGCCTGGTTTTCCTCGGCCCATTTCATTGCGGGCGCTTGCATGTTTGCCACC
>CAYVPM010000275.1:0-5172 GCA_964453475.1 uncultured Saprospiraceae bacterium
GGATGGAGGTTGCCCTCATAATGTAAATAGCCTCGTGGTAGGTTGTCTTTATATAATTCGAAAAGAGTTTGTCTAACTTCTTCATTTTCAGGCTGTTTATAAGAGATTAATGAACAAAGGTTCCTCAAGTAAGAAAAGTACTGGCGAAGGCTGTCTTTGGTAAGTTTTTTTTCGTAAAGCTGCAATAGCGAGAAAAGGGAACGGACATCAGAAGGTTCTGGGTTATCCTTTTGCAGTAAGTAGAATATTTCAAAGTTAATCCGAATGGATGGCGATTCTTCCAAATGTCTTGCGGGGACATCTTTTTCGTCCATTAGTACCTGGATATCAGACGGAATTTGGAGGTTGGCAATTTTTTGTTGTAAAAGCAGTCGGTTTAGCAATTCAAGGCGCCTTAAATGAAAGTGCCGGTCCAAGGCTTGTAAAGTATTGGGTACATTGAGATCGCCTTTGGTCTGGTTGTGGAAACTTTCATTTTCGTGAACAGCATACTCTAACAAAAATTGCTGGAACAAAAACCGTGCATTGTCCCAAGGGAATTCTTCCTGAAATTTCTTTAATTTTAGCAAAAATTGCTGGTGACGTGTATCCAGGCCTCGCAAGCGAATCATTTCAGAAAAGTCAAGTGTTTGTTGAAATTCATTGTCTTCCCTGAAATAGTTTTGAGCCATTAGAAAGGATTGGACGGTTTTATAGCCTTCAACCATGACTTTTTCGAGTTTCCCTTGCACGAACTGTTGACTAGGGAAAATAAGGGCAAATACGTCTTTTTTAATCAGTTTGCTATCAGGGCTGTTCCAGGGATGTTTCAGGCAAAGCTCAATAAGCAGCCTAACCTGTACCCGAAGCCGGCTTCCGTTGAACATTTGAATGTTAAGGCATGGCAATATTTGCGCCTTCTCTTCAGGAGATAGGATATTAAGTATTTCGACAAGTCGGCTTTGGGACGTAATTTCACTTTGGAAGTCGGGCATAAAAGTGTTATTAAATTTCCAGGCCGAAGAAATGACCTTTGTCTTGAAAATTAATTGTTCATCGTAAGTAAATCATTCATCATGAGGAAAATACTTTGTTTTTTACTGCTTTTCATGGCTGTGGGAGCCAATAACCAAATGCTTTTTGCTGCCAACAACCATTCCAATGTAATCCTTTCAGATACTTGTTATGCGCCGGCGCCCGATAGTTTCCGGATCACGAGTGTTAGCGGTAATTTTATTGCTTTGGCCTGGGAGTCAGCTTGGCCTGGGGCAGAGCAAACGTTGAGCGTGCTAAAAAGAAACCCTACAGGCGCATGGGAGATGTTTTTACCGCCATTTACGTTGCAAGGCGAGGCCTATACTGTGGGAAACTTAACGCCAGGGGTAGAATATAGGTTTATAATTGCCACGAATTGTGGGCCTGATGAACCAAGCTCGTTAACAAAAGTGATTGACGGCATAACATTAATTCTAGAGTTGACAATTGGTGGCCGAACCCCAATCAACCCAGTACCTGTCGATTGCCACAACATAAATTATTTAGCCCACGAGTGGGTGGGATTTAAAGTGGAGACGTATACAAAAAAAGGCGTGTTGATTTCAAGTTTGTTTGAATTTGAACCCTACGGAGATATAAATGCACCTGGATTTTTTACTAATGCAATTATAAAAAGGGTAGAGTATGAAAACTCGATTGTAGCTACGAATGATTTTGGAAAATGGCCGACTTTTAACCATCCAATTATTATTGGGAGTAACCCTTTTCGAATGGGCCACAAGAAACCTGATGGTATTAATTCAATTACAATTGGATTTATAGAGTTGACAGCATATCCTCAAAGCATTGACCTCTGTGTTGATCCCAGTAATCATCAAGGACCTTGGCTAAACTCCTACGATTTTACCCCATTGACTGCCGAACAAACATCGGGTGTCCTTCCTAATGCCTTTGATGATCGTACTGTAATGCAATCAAAACAAGAGGATGAGGCTTGGGTTCAATGTCCCTTCAATGAACAACTTGAGGTGTATTTTCCTTTGACCGAACCTAATAATGGCAGTACAAAAGTATTATTGCTCAATGCTTCGGGGGAGATTATTATAGAGAAATTTTTAAAGGAGCAAATTACCAATGTTACTTTTCAAACCTCAAGCCTTGCATCAGGTTTTTACATTGTTCGGATTGAATCGTCGGGAAAGGTTAGCACCCTTCGAACGGCTAAAGTGTTTTGAGATCGGGGAGCGGGATAATGAGCAGTTTTCAATAAGTCCGCTTAAAATCTTTTTAAAACAATGTGTTTCAAAATTAATTCTCAATCATGAAATTTCAACTTTTCAACTTCATACTATATATACTTACCACTTCCCTTACAGCCCAACCTGCAATCCAATGGCAAAAATCACAAGGTGGCAGCAATTTTGACGAGGCATATGCAGTCCTGGAAACCAATGATGGTGGGTACATTGCGGCCGGTCTCACTGTCTCAAGCAATGGTGATATAGCTGGTTTTCATGGCGGTATTGATTTTCTTGTTGTAAAGTACAACAATCTTGGCACTGTGGTATGGCTGAAGACATATGGTGGTTCTGGGATCGATTGGGCTTACGCCTTAGAAAACACCCAGGATGGAGGCTATATTGTAGCTGGTTTTACGGAGGGCTCTTACAATGGTGATGTGTCTGGCAACCATGGAGGAAAGGATGCCTGGGTCGTCAAACTCAACAGCTCTGGTGATATTCAATGGCAAAAATGCCTGGGCGGGAGCGGCTGGGATGAAGCCTGGGCAATAAAAGTAACCGAAGATGGTGGATACATCATTGCTGGAAGATCAAATTCCACGAACGGTGATGTGTCAGGCAACCATGGTGGTTTGGATTACTGGGTGGTTAAATTGGACAACGTTGGTGCCATACAATGGCAAAAATGCTTAGGTGGCACTGGAGAAGATGATGCCTACGCCATCCGGCAGACAAATGATGGAGGCTATATCGTTGCAGGTGAAACAGCATCAAATAATGGTAATGTGACAGGAAATCACGGCGATGTGGATTATTGGGTTGTAAAGTTGAGTCCATCTGGAACCGTCGAGTGGCAGAAATGCTTTGGTGGCAGCGGGGGAGATCGGGCGAATGGGATCGCGCAAACCGATGATGGGGGATATGTAGTTGTTGGTCAAGCCTCCTCCATTAACGGCGATATCACGAGCCCGCGAGGTGGCTACGATATTTGGGTAGTGAAAACCAGCAATAATGGAACCCTTGAATGGCAAAAATCTATTGGGGGAACCGATCAGGACTGGGGAGCAGCCGTCCAGCAGACAAGTGAGGGTGGATACATAATATGTGGGTCTAACTGGTCGAATAACGGGGATGTAGCCGATACAACCAGTATTTATGATATTTGGGTTTTAAAATTATCAACAACTGGGGCGATTCAATGGCAAAAAACTATGGGAGGTTCAATGGGGGATGATGGATATGCTATTCAAGAGACGAGCGATGGAGGATTTATAGTTGCAGGATCGGCATGGTCCAACGACGGCGATCTCACCCAAAACAAAGGCAAAAGCGACTTCTGGGTCATAAAACTCTCCCCCGCATCCGTCAGCATAGAAAACGCCCCTGAATTATCAACAATCCCGCTGGAAATATACCCAAACCCGGCAACGGAATCCATTACCTTGAAAATTGGCACTTTCGACCAAGCCATTCAGGTAAGGGTTATGGATATGCATGGGCGGACGGTCCTGCGAAAGCACAGCACCAGCAGCAGGAATCTGGATGTGTCCGGACTTCCCAGCGGCATGTACCATGTAGTTGGAGTCTCGATTTCCGGTGACGTATATGTTGGGAAATTTTTGAAGGAATGAATATTGGAATATCTCGATTTTTATAAAAACATCATCAGCGGAGATGTCGGGGCGCTCGACATCTCCTTATTGATATGCTACAGCAAAGAATGTTGGTTGTGTTCCAACTGTTGATAATTTACACAGGGTAAGAACAAAACAGCACTTTTAATTGGGCCGTTTCATTGCCATATCCACAGCGAGATTTTTTTGCCAAAATCATTCAGGATCACTATAATCACAGTAAATGACCCTAAAATGCTGCGTCGTCATTGGTACAATTATGACCACCAATTTTCAAAAATTGAAGCCTGAGGCCCTCAACTGTGTCTGAATAACCAAAAACCTTTCCACCTTGTGGGCGCAAAACCTTCGCGCCACACCCTCCGTCGCCACAAATTGTGCCTACAGCTGTTTGAAATCAATTCAAAATCAGCTAAATCAATCATATCAATCACAGAAATCAAGCGAATCATAGTCCATGACCGACGCTTACCGTACCCTCTCCACTCCCAGTACCGGTGAATTCAAAGACCGGGGCAGCAAATTCTTTGCCTACGCAAGCCCCGTGCGCAGCGAAGAAGCGGCTTTGGCATTTCTGGAAGGCATTCGGAAGGAGCATTTCAAAGCGCGGCACCATTGCTTTGCCTGGCGCCTGGGCCTTGATGGACAGCGTTTTCGCGCCAATGACGACGGCGAGCCCAGCGGCACCGCCGGTCGGCCGATACTGGGGCAGATCGATGCGCTGGAACTCACTGATGTAGTGGTCGTGGTGGTGCGCTATTTCGGCGGAGTGCTACTCGGAACCTCAGGACTGATAAACGCCTACCGCGAAACCGCCGCAGAAGCCCTGAAACAGGCTGAAATTGTTGAAGTTATCGTCAAAGACGCGTTCAAGCTTGATTTCGACTACGCCATCATGCCCGAAGTGGTGCACACCCTGAAATCCATGAACATTGAAATCCTCAAAGAGGAATTCGGCAACCGGGGCATGATCGAAATTGGCATCCGCAAAAGCGAGGCCGCCGATACCCTGTTGGCCATCAAAGCCAATATTTGGAAAGTCAGCACCGAAGAGGCCGCCACCCTCGATTGGCCGCCCGGCATGGAATTAACCGCACTGCGGATTGACTAATATGGACAATTTATCCGTTTTTTACCAAATTTTCGCCACAAATTCAAACTTTTGGCGTAATAAGTTGTCCAATGCTCCACTATCTCCCAATTAGCACATTATCACATTAGCACATTATCACATTATCAAATTATCACATTAAAAAATGCGTCTGACTGTTTCTACACTCATCCTATCCCTGATCCTGCTCCTCGCTATGGGCAATAAAAAT
>CAYVPM010000276.1:0-1890 GCA_964453475.1 uncultured Saprospiraceae bacterium
ATCGCTAATTTGCTGGCGCACAAGCTCCCGACGCCCATGGAATACGTGGGGGTGAACGACTCCTTTGGTGAAAGCGGCACTCCGGAGCAGTTGTTGGATAAGTATGGGCTGGGGAAAAAGGATGTGCTGTGGGCGGTGAAGGATGTGCTTGACCGCAAGTAACGCCAACTTTCAGTTGGCGTAGTTCTACCTGGACCGCAAGTAACGCCAACTTTCAGTTGGCGTCGTTCTACTGCGCACCAGTTAAAAGTTAGCGTGGCGCCCATTGTGCGCCAACTGAAAGTTGGCGCTACTTCAACTGAAGCGCCTGCCCCGAATCACCCCAAAAGTTCAAGCCTTTTTGGAGGTGATAAATCCGCATAAAGCCTTGGCGTTTCATTTCTTCGGCAACTTCCAAGCTTTTTTGGCCCGTTTGGCAGTAAACGGCGTATTCCTGATTCCGGCCCATGCCCAAAAGGCGCTTCATAAAATCTTTATCATTTGCGTCCATAGAAACCGAACGCCACACGTGGCCTTTTTTAAAGTCAGACTCCGGTCTCAGATCCAGAATAGGCATGTTGGGCTTTTCTTTCAATACAGCTGCGTAGTCTTTGGCGTTGATGGAAACCAGGATGGTATCGGTAAAAGTATAAGCATAGCCCGTATTGCCGGAAGTATCAGCTGTGACGGCATCTTGTGGCCCATAGTCCATCCAACTGTTGTCGTTTTGTGCGGGCTTGTTTTTACAGGCGAAAATGGCGAGCAAGAAAAAAATGGTGAGGAAACGCATAATGTAATTTTTTGCGCAAAGGTATCAACCTTGCGCTTCAATGTGCAGCATGGCCAAGGGTTTCAATCCTTCTTTTTGTAAATTTTGTATTGGAGTGATTCAATGGCCATTTCCCAAAGCGGTTCGTAAGGCACGATCTCGATTTCGTGTGCCTGGCTTGCCGTGCCGCTTTCCTGGGATTGTAATTGCTTGAGGTGCTTTTCTGCTTTGCGACTCGTAGCCTCCCGATGGAAATTGGCGATTGGTATCTGTAGCAGCATCTTGATAAAACAGTTGCTCCTGAACGTATCGTTCTCCTTCAGGTAGCGGCTGCAATATTTCTCAATAGCCTCAATGCGGTCAACCGACTTTTTGTAGTCCCGGTCGGCAATGGCGTACAAGATCTGAATGATTAAAACGCTGATATTCATGCCCCGCTTATCTTTGGCGAACAGGGTGATGTCATTGATGAACTTCGCCATCTTGAACTTTTTCGACTGCTCGCTCAACACTGATTCCGGTATCTTTTCCACCCGGATAAGGTAGAAGATATACGCCTGGAAAATATTCCACATTTCCACGATTTGGGCCTTGTTGTTCTTGAAATTTGGGTAGTTGGTCACCTTCTCCCATAAATGATAGGCTTCTTCGTAGTGGGCGGTCTTCATCGCCAGCGAAAAGAATAGCTCCTGCAGCTTGAACCAGTTAAAAGACCCTTCCTCAAAATAGTATTCGCAGCGGTCAATTACTTGTTGGCCCTTTTCGAATTCGCCCAGCTGCAAGTAACAAACAACCAGGTTGTAGTAAAATACCTGTAATGGAAGCCCGCTGTCGTATTCTTTCTTGTCAAAAAACGCAATGGCATCCTCACAAAGCCGTGCCGTATTCACATAATCGTTGACGCTGTTGTAGATGAGCAGGTGCACCATGCGGCCAAAAAGGTGCAGTTTGAAAGAGGGGCATTTGGCCATAAACCCTTCCAACTCCTTATAATATGCCTGGGCTTGGTCCATCACTTCGGTCTTGGTGCTCTTGCTGTTGGTGTACTGGGCCATCAGCTCCGAGTAGTAGAATTCGGCTTTGCTTTCCATCAGCCAGATCTGCTCGTATTCCTGGTATTGCACTTTGATGGCATCGTACTT
>CAYVPM010000276.1:1900-5171 GCA_964453475.1 uncultured Saprospiraceae bacterium
GCCGCAATACGCGCAGAATATCGAGGGTCAGTTCAGTAAATTCAAAGGATTGCGCATGGCGGAGCAGCCGTTCTAACTGGTCTATGCCAATTATCTTGGCATTCCGGATCATCAATGTCATGGCTGCCGACCATTGCTTGTAGCAGGAAAAAAAAGCCTTTTGTCGCGTCGAATAGTTGGCATCTTTAAAATCGAGCAAAAACAAGGCGTTGAGCAGGCGCTCTTTGAGCTTGTTTTTCAGACTGGTCAGGTTTACGCCTTCACTGGCTTTGAAAAGCGCCTTTGCATCATCGTCGCTTTCAATTTCCTTGTCCAGCAATGCGTTGAACAACACTTCCATCTTCGAGCCAGGCTCAATGATGGACTTCATTACTTCGTTGCCCTTTAGTTTGGTCTTGTTGATTAAACCGACGAGCTCAATGAGATCACGCATGGTATGAATTGTTTTAGGTTTTGATGATCATGAGCCACAGCCACAGACAAAAGCGTAGCTGTTGGCGCATTGATGAATGGCCAAAACAATCGGTTAGGATATAAGAAAAATTAGGGAAAAGAAATAATGACGGATGAAGCGTGTAGGTGCAACGCGTCGAAATTAGCACTTTTCACCAAGGCGGATTAAGAGTTGTCCATGCTTCTAGGAAAACAAGCGGATTAAATTACGCCCAAAGGTAAAAAAACAATAATAAGTGTGGCATATTAGACTGCCTCAATCGTAGTAATTAATTACCAGCTGCAAATAACATACCTAAATACGAGAAATGGCTTCTACTTGTCCTGTTATGCTTAAATGTGACATTTTTGAAAATGAAGTCTAGCCATTTCGAAGAAAAACAGAAGGAAAAACAGTAAATTTAGGGGGGGGGCATCGACATTATGTTGAAAAAGCTTGGGAACCGTTTTGGCCGGAGGCTATAGGGAGCATGGTGGTTGACGCTTGGGAACCGGCCGTCGTCGGAGGCTATGGCGGGTAAAAAAAAACGCGGCGCACTTTTGCGCCGCGTTCGGATTTCCCGTATATAATCTCATGAAAAGTTTCTAAATCAGTATCAATGTTTCAACCGCTTTCTTGTCAATCACCGCCGTTCCCTTTCATTGATGATACAAAAGTGCAACATGTTTTACCACTTGCAAAGGACAAGATTTTACATTTGTTGAGCAATAATTTTGGCCTTTAAATAAGAATAAGAAAAATTAATTTATCAAATCATTGATAATCATCTTTTTATATTTAAAAACAAGGCAATTTTTGCTTCAAATCTTGCCTTTTTGTTGATTTTTTTTGCTGGAAAAAAAATTTATTTTTCGTAATTTTTTTTAATCGGCCTTTTTTGCTTTGAAAATCCCCTCGGGCTGAATGAAGCTGGCGTATTCAGTCTCCCCTTTTTCATTGAACTGGAAGGCTACACTGTACCCTGTTAGCCCTTTGATTTTATACTCCGTGCCCAGAAAAGGCACCAAGGTGTACTCGGGCTGTCCGCTAATTTTGACATACAAGGTGGTATTTCTGGCTTCGAATACGCAATTGACATTGCCTTGCTCATCCAGTGTGTATTTTCCCACTATTTTTTTGAGGAATCCGGGATCAGAGAGCGCGGCCGGCGGCACTTTTGCAAAAACCTCATCCTCCAGGTTTGGGTCGAGGTTGACACTCAACTGATACATGGCGCCATTGGGGTCGCTGTGAAAGTTGACCATCATGCTCAGGTCGAGCAGGGTGTCGGTAACATTGTAAACGTCGTAATGCCAGTGTTCCATAGGTAAGTCAAAGCTGTTGAACTTGAACTTTAATCCATTGCCAGCCTCTTTGATTTCAATCCGTCCATATCCGGGATGTTCGTATTCCCCAACATAATCTGCCGGCTTATGGCTTGGCTGTGTGCCGGTAACACGACGAGGTTCCGGTTTTTTGTCTTCTTTGTCCGGCTCATTTGCTTCATCGGAATCTTCGCCATACGTTCTGGCATACCAATCAGTAGTTTCCAGGCCAAGGATCATGTCCGTGGCATAGCGTGCCAATATCCCTATAATGCCAGCCCCATCTTGATTGCTGAGTATAACTAGTCCAAAATCCTTTTCGGGCGCCAGGTACACCAGCGCTGAAAACCCATCAATGTTACCGCCATGTTCCACCACTTTCAGGCCCCGGTGCCGGTAAGTCATCCAACCCAGGGCATAAGACGGATCCTTCAACTCCGGGTTTTTCGCAGTGCCGGCATCGTCCATCAGCATCTGCGGGCGATGCAAATGCGCTATTTCTGCAGCGCTGATTACCTGTTTATCACCTACTTTACCCTCAGTAAGGTGCAGTTTTAACCAATTAAGCATGTCCGTCGAACTTGCGTTGATACTTCCCGCAGGCCCTATGGCATCCAAGTTTCGAAAATCGAGGCGCGTACTCTTTTTGTCTTTGGTCGAGTAGCCTAGCGAAAAATCTTTGGTCTGCTGCATTTCAACTACTGAAAAATTGCTACTGGTCATGCCCAGCGGCTTGAAAATTTCCTCCCGGGTAAAAGTCTCCCAGGTTTTGCCGGAAACCCTTTCGATCAGGCAGCCTGCGGTCATGAACATCAGGTTGTTGTACTGCCAGGTTGTGCGCAAGCTTTTGTTTGGTTTCAGGTAGCGCAATCGCTCAAAAATCTGTTGGCGGGTAAAGGCCGAACCATACCACATCATGTCGTGCCTGGGCAAACCCGAGCGGTGGCAGACAAGGTCGGTGGCGTTCATTTCCCTGGTGCTGAAATCATCAAAAAGCTTGAAATCAGGCATGTACTCAATGACGGGTTTTTCCCAATCGAGCAGCCCGCGGTCGGCCAATATTGCCAGTCCAGCCGCCGTGAAAGCTTTACTGGAGGAGCCGATGGCGAAAAGGGTATTGGATGTGACCGGCAGTTTTTTGTCAAGGTCGCGGAGGCCAAAACCTTCATTGAGCAGTACTTTGCCGTCAAGCACGATGCCGATGGCCAACCCAGGGGTATTGCGTTTTATACGCAGGGAGTCGGCCAGGTGGCGAAAAGCGGCCAGGGCATCGGCCAGCCTTTTTTCTTTGGCCGCTTTTTCGGCGACACTCGCCTTGGTCAGGTTCATTGGGAAGCTTTGCCCCGCCTGGCTGAATTTACCTTCCAATCGCGCTGCCTTTTCATCAAAGTTGCCGGTAAAAGAAGCATTGGCTGGCACTTCCGGCAGTTTGAAACTCATTTTTTTGCCTTCAATGAGCAGGTCGGCAAGTGCCATGTCCTTAATTTTCTGTACCGGGATACTGAGAAAGCCC
>CAYVPM010000277.1:0-5156 GCA_964453475.1 uncultured Saprospiraceae bacterium
AAAGATTCCGTCCCTCTGGGACGAAAAGCGTTAAAAATTCGGGATGACTCATGTTCATTGCTTAATGCCATGAACAAAATAATCTTTGTCCTGCTGATTTTCTCATGCCCGCTTTTTGCCCAAAAGCAGGACAATACATGGGTCATTGGGCATGATTACAATTTTAACGACGATGAACATGGTCGCATTGTCTTAAGTTTTGTCACCTCACCACCGCAAATTGAATATCATATTGGTGATGTGAACATGAATATGTACATCAGCAATGCAAGCATTTCGGATTCTACAGGGAACCTCCTGTTTTATTCAAATGGGTGCAATATCGCAAATGAAAATGGTGAAATTCTTGAAAATGGAAGTGATATAAACCCTGGTGTATTCCATGACCAACTTTGTGATGTGATAGGTCGAGGATACGGAGGGGGGTACCCTAATTCTGTAATACTTCAGCTCCCAGAAAATGACTCTATTTTCTATCTATTTCATGGTAGCATCATTTATATCCCTCCACCCCAAGGGGATGCGTATGTTGATCGGCTCCTTCACAGTATTGTTACAATTTCAAACAATAATAAATATGTATCAGAAAAGAATACCCCTTTGCTACTTGACTCACTGGCAGGAGGCGAGATGAACGCCGTTAAACACGCCAATGGCAAGGACTGGTGGATCATCCAGCCGAGGCGGAACAGCAACCAGTTCTACATTTTCTATTTCACTAAAGACGGCATCGTCGATACCCTGACCCAAACCATCGGCGCTCCCTCGCCCGCCAACAAAGAAGGCTACGGCCAAACGGCCTTTTCCCCATTGGGCGATAAAATGGTGCGGTATTATCCCGACAATGACATCCGGCTTTACCAATTTGACAGGGCCTCCGGCTTCTTCACCGATTACAGTACTTTCGAGCTAAATGTGGGAAACACCATCGCGTTTGACGGCGGTTGCGCCTTCTCCCCCAGTGGTCAGTACCTGTACATTGCTGCCCTGACGAACATTTATCAGTTCGACATGACCGCTGCCGACATCAGCGCAACCCAAACCACCGTCGCCACCTGGGATGGGTTCGTAGATCCAATCGCGATTGCTTTTTGGCATTGTCAGCTGGGCCCCGATTGCAAAATTTACAGTGTCGGCGGCGGCGACACCCGCTACTACCACATCATCCACAACCCCGACGAGCAAGGCCTGGCCTGCAATGTGGAGCAACGCGGCCTGGTGCTGCCCACGCCCAGCGGCGCCAGTATCCCCTACTTCCCCAACTATCGCCTGGGGCCGAATTCCGCTACCGGTAAAGAGAGCCCGTTTCCAAATATTCCCAAACCGCTTCCGGCACCAAATAGCGCACCGATTTCCCCGATTTTAGACATTCCCGAATATACGTGGCCGAAATATCGAGCGGTGGCGGCTCAAAGGTTTTTACCTGCGGGTGCTTGGCCAATTCGCCCAGTTCGTAGCCGGGGCGCTTGTACACGTAGATTTCGTAGTCGGAGAGTATTTTTTCGTAGTTTTTCCACAGGTGCAGCGAGCCGAGGTTGTCGCCGCCCATGATGAGCACAAACTGGTGTTCGGGGTGTTTTTCCTTCAAAAAGGTAAGGGTGTCGATGGTGTAGGAGGGTTTGGGCAACTGAAATTCCACGTCGGATGCGCGGAGCCTGGGGTTGTCGCCGATACCCAGGCGCACGAGGTGCAGGCGGTCGTGGTCGCGCGCGAGGGTTTTTTTGGGCTTCAGCGGGTTCTGTGGGCTCACCACCAGCCATACCCGTTCGAGGTCCGACTCAGTTGCCATGTAGTTGGCAATGATGAGGTGGCCGATGTGGATAGGGTTGAAAGAGCCGAAAAAGAGACCGATTTTCATGCGCAGGTACTGAAATTTTGCTTTGGCGGCCAAGGTAAGGCAAGCGAGCAGGTATTTTTACCCATTTCCAAAATCACGTATTTTCCTGCTAACAAGGTTGCTTGAAAAATTTGATATTTGCCATGTGTAAACCGTATACCCCACACCGCCGGGATTTGTGCATACCTATGTTTGTGGTTAATTCTAAATTAGTTGAATCAATCATTCTCAACCACAAAAATCAGGCGAATCATAGTATAAATTCCATTGGCCATCCTTTCCAGCAATTGTACACATGTATCTGTGTGCTGCCGGATTTTTTGAATTGACTCATTTTTCAACCTAATGCAACAACAGATGGAAAACGGAAACCAATCCAACGGCATCGCTACCGGCAAAGCCCTTTTGGAAGCACAGAAATTCGATGAAGCCATCGCCTATTTCTCAAAACAGCTCGAGCACCAGAAAAATGCGGAAATGCAAGCCTGCCTGGGCAGTGCTTATTACATGAAAGAGCAGTATGGCAAAGCGGCCGATGCCTACCAGACCGCGCTGGCCCACCAACCCAACCCGGACTGGGCAGAAATGTATGAATTTTCAAAAAGCAATGCAATTGCCGAGGTGCAGGTCCCGGTTCCGGAAGTGTACTATTTCGAAAAAGACAAACTGCTGGCTGCGGCCACAGTGCCCGCCAACGCACTGCCCCCGATGCCTCCACCTGCTGCCCCGCCCGGTATCTTCACCCGTTTTCGCATCGCCCTGGGCAATTTTTTAGGGGTCATCTTCACGGCCATCATGGAATTCCTTGCCAAAGCAGTGGGCACGCTTATGGGCTACCGCGACAAGGTGTGGACCAACTGGTACCGCCGCCCCTACCTCCTGGCCATCCTCACCCTCGCCTACATGCGCGAGAAGCTGAATTCCAACAACCTGCTGTCCACCTACCCCAACGGCGAACTGGTCGGCTTCCAGCCAAAAGGACAGAAGCCACCGGAAGGCACCACCCATTTCCGTACCGCCGACGGCAGTTGGAACAACCTTGAAAACCCGAAAGAAGGTGCTGCCGGCACACGTTTTCCGCGAAATTCGCACAACAGCGCCATCAAACCTGAAAGCGGCGAGCAGCTCATGACCCCAAACCCCAGGGAAGTAAGCCGAATCTTCTTGACAAGGGGTGAAAAAATGAAAGAAGTACCTTTCCTCAACATGCTGGCCGCTGTTTGGATACAGTTTCAAAACCACGACTGGGTGAACCACGGCGAAGGCCTGCTGAACGATCTGCACGAGATACCGCTGGCCGCAGACGACCCCGCCCGCAAAAAGTACTGGATGAGCAAAATGTTTATCCCGAAGACCCAGCACGACCCCACGTACATCAAAGGCAAAGACGAAACGCCGGTAACGTATATCAACGAAGTAACCCATTGGTGGGACGGCTCCCAGGTGTATGGCAGCGACCAGGCAACCATCGACCGGCTGCGCAGCGGCGTTGACGGCAAACTGAAATTGAGCGACGACCTCACCTTGCCCACCAACAGCAAAGGGCTGGAAGAAACCGGTTTCGTGCGCAACTGGTGGGTGGGGCTGTCCATGTTCCACAACCTTTTTGCCCGCGAGCACAACGCCATTTGCGACATGCTGAAAAGCCACAATCCCGGTTGGGACGACAAGCGCCTGTTCAATGTGGCCCGCATGATAAACTCCGCCATCATGGCCAAAATCCATTCCGTGGAATGGACGCCCGCCATCCTGCCGAACAAGGTGTTGGATGCCGCCCTGAACGCCAACTGGTACGGGATGCTCACCAACCTGTTCCACAAAGGCATGAAACGCAAAACAGTGGCCGATGTCAACATCCGCAACCCGGAACTCGGCGGCGTGGTGGGCAACCCCATCGACAAGCACGGCTCGCCGTATGGGCTGACAGAAGAGTTCACCGAAGTGTACCGACTGCACTCCCTGCTGCCCGAAACCCTGCACATACGCACTATTGCCAACAAAGACAAAGTAGAAGAGATACCGCTGCCGGAAACCCGGCAATCTGGTTCGCGCAAGCTCACCAAAAGGGTGGCCATGAGCGACCTGCTGTTCTCTTTCGGCAACCAGGCGCCCGGGCAACTGGTGCTGAACAATTACCCCAAGTTTATGCAAGAGCTCAGCGTGCCATTTTTCCCCGTGTTCGATATGGGCGCAGTCGATATCCTGCGGGCGCGGGAGCGCGGCATACCACGCTACAACGAGTTCCGCCGCCAATTGGGTATGAACCCCATCAAGGCATTTGAAGACCTGACCGACGACGCAACTGCTGTGGCCAACCTGAAAAAAGTGTACGGCGACAAGCCCGAAGACGTGGAGAAGCTCGACCTGCTGGTGGGCACCCTGTCAGAAACGCAGCGCCCAACCAACTTCGGTTTTGGCGAAACCATGTTCCAGATTTTCATCCTCAACGCCACCCGGCGTTTGCAGGCCGACCGTTTTTACACCGATTGCTATACGGCAGAGTACTACACCCAGGAGGGCCTGGATTGGATAGACCACACCGATTTCAAAACCGTGCTGCTGCGGCACCATCCGGAATTGGCCAACACAGGCCTGGCCAATATCAAGAACGCTTTCGAGCCCTGGGATACGGGCGAAACGCTCGATCCGGCAAGGCATCCGTTGCGGAAGTACGACAAGGAGTTGAAGAAAGATCCCTGGCGGGGGGATGCGTATAGGTGATGGTTTTTATTTCGCACAGATTTTACGCAGATTTGGTTGCACAGATTTTACACAGATTTGGTTGCACAGATTTTACGCAGAAACATCTGTGTGGAATCTGTGCGTTTTTTTCTGTGTAAAATCTGTGCGAAAACAGCTCGACAGTTTAGTGTGAAAATGGCGGCTTCTATGCATGCACCACCGCCACTTTCAAACGAACCCCATCCATTACCCAAAAATACAGCCCTGAGACAAGGTCTTAGGCGCGGGTTTCAAGTGTCCAGTTCCATGTTAATCATTGGCCCGATTCAAGAACTGATCAAAAGGGTGCAGCGCCTTGAACACCTCGCCACAATGCGTTAAAAAATCGGCCGACAGCACTTGCTTGTCCGTAGGCTTGTGCGCGGCGAGGAAACTTTTTTGCTTCAACAATTCAATGGCAGGGTGGTCGGCGGGATAGTCAGCCGGGGGTCTTTTCAGTTTTTCGCCTTCTATCTCGCCAAAATATGCTTTGAAATCCTTGTTGCTCAAGATGCCGTTGAATTCCGCCAGGTTGTAAGCGATTTCCTGGCGGATGGCTTTGAGCCAGGTGCTTTCCGGCAGGTAGGCGCCGCCGGCC
>CAYVPM010000278.1:0-5155 GCA_964453475.1 uncultured Saprospiraceae bacterium
TCATCACCCAGTACAACCAGCACCCGGGCTGGAATGAGCGCGCCTATATCATGGCCGCGATATTGGCCGTTGCGGTACTGGTTTGGGCTTGCCTCAGGGTAGCGCCTTTTCTGTTCAAAATGTTCGGCGCCGGGGGCTTGAACGCCATCGCGCGCATCATGGGCTTTATCGTCATTGCAATCGGGGTACAGTTTATTGTGGATGGGCTGGTGCAATTGGTTCAATCGATGTGAGAATTTGATAATAGGATAATGTGATAATTGGTGAATAATCAGAGAGATGCTGTTTATTTGGCGTTTCCAAATTGAAAACATATGGATATCCGTTTGAACCCGCGTATAAAATTAGAAGTGGCCGATTATGACCGCAAGCTGCTGGCCAAAGGACGCGGATCGGTTTTTGTGTGCAACCAACTGTTGACGGGCCTTGACGGGCAGATCATGATATCCTTGCTGGAAGCGCACTTCAAACATGTGCGGCTGCTGTATCCCTACCCGGCTGTTCCGCCAAAAGCCTTGCTGGGCCATGTTATTCAGCCGAAAGGGGGAAAGCTGGAAAATGCTTTTTTTACGAAAAAAGCTATAAAAAAGATAAAAACGGCGATAGAAAAAGGGATGATTTTGGTGTTGGTGCTCAATTTTTCCGACAATCCTTTGAGCCACCTGGGCAACAGTGTGCTACGCAACCAGGTATTGCGCCAATTGCGGCGATTGGAACTGCCCGTCACGCCAGTACACCTGCAGGCAGCCCGGAAAGCCGGAAATTTGCTGCGCCGCGCCATGCCAGGTTTGGCGCTTCCACTTACGGGAGGCAATGCACATGTCAGTGTGCGCGTTGGATATTCCATTCCGGTAAAAGAAATTGCATCCTTCAAGAAGAACCGGCTTTGGGGCAAGTTTTTGCAGGCAAAAATATTCTCGCTCGGCTCCTCCTTCGATGTGCGGCCCGAATTGTTCACAGCTACTAAGCCAGCAAAAATGCAGCCCCTTGCCGAACCTGTCGATGCTGCCATCATAGCCGCAGAAATAGCCGCGCTGGAGCCGCGCCACAAAGTGGCCACCCGGGGTGATTTTGATGTGTTCATAGCGCCATTTATAGCGTTGCCGCACACCCTTTTTGAAATCGCAAGGCTTCGGGAAATGACCTTCCGGGCAGTAGGGGAAGGCACCGGCAAGTCCCGGGACATGGACGAGTACGACATGTATTACCTCCAAATGATTATCTGGGACCGCAACAAACAACAATTGGTAGGAGGCTACCGATTGGGTGAAGGAGATCACATTTTTGAACGCTTTGGCGTTAATGGTTTCTATACCAGCAGTTTATTTAAAATGAAAACAGGGTTTCATCCGGTGCTTCGAGAAACCATAGAGCTGGGGCGCACCTACGTGGTGCCGGAATACCAAAAGCACAGGCTGCCCTTGTTCCTGCTCTGGAAAGGTATTTTGCATTTTCTGGTCTCTAACCCGCGCTACCGTTACCTGATTGGGCCGGTGAGTATCAGCAAAGATTTCTCGGAAGCCTCCAAAGGCGTCATCGTGGAGTTTGTGAAAAGGTTTTTCTACGATAAAAAACTCGCCAGACTGGTAGAGCCCCGCAAGCCATTTCGACCCAAAATAAAGGCCGTGGATACGGGCTTGCTGGCCGAAAGTCTGCATGGCCAGTTCGATGCCCTGGATGCCCTGGTGGAAAGTATGGAGCCCGCGCATTTTTCGGTGCCGGTGCTGTTTCGCCAATACTTGCGGCAAAATGCCAGGTTCATCGCTTTCAACGTGGATCCCAATTTTTCCAACTGCCTCGATGGCTTGATGATTTTGGATATCACGGAACTGCCGCCGAGCACCTTGGAGATGTTACAGCAAGAGAAGTAACCGAACGCTCTACAGCATTATACTATGATTAGCCTGATTTTGAATTGCCTACAAACATCGGCATGTACAAAATCTGGCGACGTGCGTTATCTTTCACACAACGGCACAATAACACCACGGGGCAGGGATTATTGAAATTGGAGGCACTAGTATGGCGTGCCTTGCGCTAAAGGAGCTTGGCAGAATTAAAAAACAGCCCGTATATGTACCTTTACCAGTCGGTCATGGCATTATCACAATAACTTTACTTTGAAACCAAACATTTTAAAACCTATAAACACCCCGGAAAGACTTGGTTTTTGGAGCGCTTGTCTCCTGGTTGTCAGCATGGTTGTTTCGCCTTTTTTGCTGTCGATCAGCATGTGGGGACTCGCAGCGGCGGCGCTTTGGAATGTGGCTGTAAAACTATGCAAAGAAACACCAGGCGCCACCTTGGGTTCGGTCAGCACCTGGAAAAAGGCGTGGCAGCGCTCCTTTCAAAACCTTTGGGCAAGCAAAAGTTTGACCTTGTTGTCGCTCCTGTTGCTGGTGCCGGCAATGAGCATTTTTTGGAGCGAAGACCTCAGTTATTGGCTTCGGGTTACGCAGGTGCGACTCCCGTTTTTGGTGCTGCCCTGGGCTTTTGCCAACCTGCCAACATTCCAGGAGGATGACCATAAAAAGGTGCTATACCTATTGGTGTGGTTTATGGTGCTGGTCTGCATCGGCGTGGGTATCAATTTTTTGCTGCACTACAACGACATCATAGAAAAACTCGGCCATGGCCAACCGATGCCCGTGCCAAGGCAGCATGTCAGGTTTAGCTTGATACTGGCTACTGCGATCATGGCCGGCGCATGGCTGTGGCGCACACGCTTTTATTTGAAACACGCCTGGGAGCGGCATGCCCTGGGGATTGCCGTAGCCTTTCTATTTCTATTTATCCATGTGCTTTCTGTGCGCGGCGGCTTGGCGGTTTTATACGCCGCGCTTCTGGTTTCTATTGCCTGGTACATACAACAGACCAGGCGATGGGCCCTTGGCAGCGTCGCCATTTTATCCCTTTTCCTCTTGCTCTGGGCGGCAGTAGAAACCATCCCAAGCCTTCGGCAGCGGGTGGCGTACATGCAATACGATTGGGAAAAATACCAAGCGGACGAAGGAGAAACCTATTCAGACGCAGAAAGGTGGATATCCTTGAAAGTAGGCTACAGGATATGGCAGGAAAGCCCCTTGCTCGGCACGGGCGCCGGTGATTTGGAAAACGAAGTGATCAAAACAACCGCCGAAGAATTCCCGGACTACGCCGAAACGCCCAAGCTTCCGCACAACCAGTGGATACATACTATGGCCAGCACAGGGTTGTTGGGCCTTGCCCTGAGCATGATCGGCTTTTTTGCGCCGATTTTCTCAAAAAGAAACAGAAAGCAGTACCTGTTTTTTATTTTTCAGGTGATGGTCTTCACGACCTTCCTGATTGAATGCACGGTGGAAAACGCGATTGGAGTCGCATGGTATCTTTTTTACACTTTGTGGTTTACGGTGGACGGTAGACGGTAGACGGTAGACGGTAGACGGTGGACGGTGGACGGTGGACGGTGGACGGTGGACGGTTTGCACACCATTCAAATGGCCAAAAAAATTACTTTTTCAGCACTCTAGCAAGGTATTTGCGGGTATTTTTAAGCATCAATTTCAATTGATTTGTTGCCAAAGGGTGCTGAAAACAAATGCCCTGGCAAAGCTCAAAAGCTGTGCAAACCGTCCACCGTCCACCGTCTACCGTCCACCGTCCACCGTATTTTTAAAAGACAAAGGTGGCGCTGAGGCTCGGCAGTATTGGCAACTGATTTACCCTGGTGTAGCGCACACGGTCGAAGTAAAAGATATTGGGTCGGTCGTACACATTTGTGGCGGAAGCGACAACTTCCATGCTGCTGCGCTTGCTGAACTTGAATGTCCGCTTAATCGAAACATCGAGGCGGTGGTAGTAGGGAAGGCGGCCGCCGTTCCTGACATCGGAGTACAAAATGCCCAGGTCGCCCTGGCCGCCCAGCACATCCGTGCCAATGCCATTCTGGAAGAAGGGAACGCTGTTGTAAAAGCCCTGGGTTTGGGTGAAGGGAAAACCGGAGCCGAGGTTCCAACGAGCGCCCATCTCCCACTCCTTCTTTTTGCCCAGTAAGTAAGTGGTCACGATGTTCATGTTGTGGCGGCGGTCGAATACGGGCGGGTACTCCTGGATGCCATCGTAGCGGGTAACAAAGCCGAGCGAATAAGCGCCCCACAGGTAGGCGCGTTTGCCTTCGATCTTTACTGAAAGATCTATACCGTATGCATCGCCTGTTTCGGTGGTGAAATCAGGATCTTGCGGTTGCAGTTTGGTGCGGTTGAGGGCAATCAGCTGCGTAAACCTTTTGTAATATCCTTCAACGTTCAGGTCAAAATTGGGGAGCACATCAATTTCAAATCCTGCCACTGCATGCACAGATTTTTGGAGACGGTGGCTGGCTGGCTCATCCCCGTTTAACTTGAAAATACGCTCTTCAGGGCCTGAGAGGAATCCCACAAACAGGTTTACGATATCGCGTTCGTTCACGGTTGACAGAAGATTCTGAGAATACAGTCCGCCCGCTGCTTTGAAGCGAACCTTATCGCTGATGTTGTATTTCATTCCGATACGCGGTTCCAATGAAGGTTGGTTGAGCGATTGGTAGTATTGCAAACGAATCCCCGGCTCAAACACCAGCGGGCCAGCTTTGTGTTTCCATTTGATATAGCCGCTGATCTCCGTTGTATTGTCATTTTTGTCAATGGTAAAGCCTTTGAAGTTGACAAACTCGAATTCAGTACGGAAACCGTTGAGTTCCAGGCCATATTTTATCTCGTCGTTGCGGCCAAAATTGGTAAAATTAAGCCCTGCAAAATAGCCGGAGACACCACTGTTCCTGGGCAAGCGATCAGCTTCTTCGATAAATGAGTTGTAGCCTGATACTGTCAGGATACCATTCACAATGGTGTTGGAGTTGGTCGGTATCAGGGTAAAATCCAAGCCTCCGCCGCTGCTTTTCCAGCCAAAGTTCGTTATCGGAAAATCTACCCCATCTGTATAATTGAAACCGAAAAGGTTCAATTTGCTGCCGTTTCCGGTGAGGAAAGAAATTTTGCCATACAAATCTTCGTAATCGAAAGGGATGCCGACAGAATCATTCACGCCGGGGTAAAACTTGCTGTCGGTTTGGTTGATCAGGCCTTTTTTACCAGTCAGGACAAAAGAAACGCTGCCACCCCCATCCGTTTTAAGG
>CAYVPM010000279.1:0-5153 GCA_964453475.1 uncultured Saprospiraceae bacterium
CGAGCGTTAGTGTGGTAGCGCCGATGCCTTTACAAAATTCCAGGATGTCATCTTCAGCAAAAGGCGTCATGTCCTGGCGGGAGTCGCCGAATACCACCAGGTGCTTGGCCATTTCGAACAAATGGTAGCACTCCTGCTTGGAGATATTGTGGGCCTCGTCCACCATTACAACATCATAGACGGTTTTCGAAAGTTGCACTACATCCAGCGCAACTTGAGGTGTGGTCAGCAGCACCGGCAATGTTTCTGTGAGCGGGCCGATATGTTTGTGAAAAAGCTCTTCAGCTTTGCGGGAAGCGGAAAGCTTGCGGTTGTCTTTGCCGAACCAGTTTTTGTAATCTGTGGAAAAAGATGATTTCATGCCCTTCAGCGCCTTGTTTTTGCGGTCTTGCCACAAGGTGCTGATCTGTGCCGGCAACATCAAATTTAGTTCACGGATGTAGTTTTCGAGATTTTCGGTGGTTTGTTCGTCCCAAACGAGGTTGGGCCTGAATTCCTTTTGCAATAAGTTGTGCAAGTACCAACTCTCAAAAGCTTTTTGCCAATTATCGGGCTTTATCTTGCACAATGCTTGCACTACCTTTTGGGCAGCAGGCTTTAGTGACAGCCAGTGTTTTTGCCAGATATAAAAGTCATCAAAATCCCGGAGGTAGAACTGGGTGTCTTCCAGCCGCGCGATGACAGACTCCAAAAACTCCTGGCGCTTCGGGACTGTGAGCATTTCGTGTTTGAGATCTTCCTGATACAAGCCGGCGCCGTTGAATTCTTCCAAGAACATATCAAGGGAATGTTCCAGTTCCTTGATTTTATCTTTGAAATCCAATTCGGAATGGATGCTCTTGGCGTTCAGGCGGCGCACGTCTTCCCGGACGATGGAGGGTATCCGCCGGTGCCACAAGCGCATGGCGGCATCGAAATCTTTGCTCAGCTCGCTGATCTTGCGGATGTTCCGGTTGTCGAAATGCGGTGGGAAATCAAATTCAAAATAGCGGCGCAGGCTGTACGCACGGCGCATTTCGTCAAAAATGCCGCCAATGCGCTCCTTCGCTGCCACGATCTCCTTGTACTTGTCGCTGAACACCCCGTACAGCTTTTCGGAGCTGGAAATCGGTTTTTCAAAATCGGGACCGAAGCGTGTCACCCCGTCTTCGAGGCTGTCGCGAATCCGCTTGACAAACCCCGCCAGGTCGAAATAATACTGCTCGAAATGATCCTCCAGGGTTTCAGCGTAATCGTTGGTTTGGGAAATAAACTTGTGGTGCAGGGCGGTGGCTTTGTTCAGCAGCGACTTGACTTGACCCTGGATCCAGGCCAGCCCTTTTTCTGCGTTGTGCTCGACAAAGACCTGATGGTTGAGGCTGTTCAAGGGGTGTTGCAGGGTTGGGAAGCGCCGGAAAAGTGGTTCTGATGCGTAAATAGCTTCTACAATCTGCTCGTATTCTTCTTTTGAATACCCGAATTCCTGCGGGTTTAGTTGGCTGAGCAACAATTCTTTGCCTTCCGAGCGGTTGGCGCGGAGGTATCGGCCTACGGTGTCGCTGAAGCTGTATTCGCCAAACAAAGGGGCGTGCAGGGCTTCCCAGGCGCTGTCCAGTTTTCCTTGCTCACGCTGGGTTTTGTTCAATATAGTTTTATACAATTCGGGATCGGAACTAGACTTGGTTTTAGAATCAGCGCTCATGCGCAGCATATCGGCCAGCATGAGCTTATCGCCTTCAAGATCGCGCAAGACGAACGAAAGTTCTCCAACACCTTTGTCCAGCAGGAATTTTTGGGCCCTTCTCAGGGCGTTGACGCTTTTTGAAACGATAAGGCATTTTTTTCCATTGGAAAGGGCGTTCATCGCGATGGCAGAGATCAGGTAAGTTTTTCCTGAGCCTGAAGAGCCTTCTACCACGGTAAGGGCATTGTGCTGAATGGCGCCCATGACAGAGCGCTGCGAAGGGTCGAGCGGCAACATTGAGAATGAATGCCCCCATACGCTGGAATCTGCCGGCAAATCGGGAGCAACGCCGGGTGGTTGGGTCAAGGTGGTACGGGGCAGGGTAGGGAAGATGCCCGCTACTGCCGACCAGCAAAGGCGGCTTTGCGCACCTAAGGCATCATTGCCGCTCTGGAAAGGTTGGATGCTGAGGGGAAGTCCATCTTCTTCCAGCCCAAGCTGCTCCTGGATACGCGCACAAAATTCGCCAAAAGCATTGGCCGTCAATTGGTTGCTCTCTGCCAGTGATTGCGCCAGTTCGGAATAGTCGGTATTGTAGAGGGCGTCCACGAGGTGAAAAAACGGGTAGTTGGGCAGCAGCGCATGTCCTTCGTTGCGGTGTGCCACCCAGTTGTCGGCATGTTGCTGGCTGGGTTCCAGGCTGATTTGCCAGACAAACAATGGGGCCGACATTTCCTGACCGCCCACGCGGCCAAGCACGAAGGGGTAGCCAATGCCCAGGTTTTTGGTGCCAAATACCTTTTCGCGGTTGCGGGCTTCAAAATAGAAATGATTCAACCAATCACCTGCCGGGTGGTTGGCGGCAATAGGCAGGTCGAGCATACGGCCATCTACGAGCTCGTGAATGGCCCTGATGGCGAAATCATCGCCCAATGAGCACAGATCCGCTTTGCTGGGTGGCGCCGGCAAGGCGCTGAGCCATTCCAGGGCGGCGCCGCTATATGCGGCAGAAGTTATAGAAGTATCGACGGGGATTGTTGTCTCTGACATATTATATGGATTGGGACTTTTAAACGTCTCTTTGGCAATTGTTTAGGTGCAAAAGAACGGATTTTAGGCGATTTTGAAATGTTTTGTTTTACACAAACTGCAGCAGGAAACCCAAGGCGCGCAATAAAATGCAATTATAGGCCCAGCTTCAATACCTTTACCTGCAATTATTGTCAAAATTAGTCAGCTTTTTGCATGAACCAACGATACCCGCGCCTGATTGCCGTTTTGCTCACGCTTTGTTTCTTTTGCCTTATTTGGCTGTATACCCTTGAATTTCCCGTGATCTCAAACACGGTACACGGCGGGCGCCTGGCGGTTGGCTCCATGATAACGGGCTTATTGGCATCGGCAGGATTGATCTGGCGCTTCCGTGAAAGATTTACACCCTGGGACCGCCATCGTCCCGACGTGACCTTTATCGTTGTGTCCTGCGTGTTTTTTATGCCCTTGTTGGGAAGCTGGGTCAACCGCGGGCTTGGGGAAACCGAGATGCAATCCTTTGATTTTGTCGCGGAAGTACCGTATTTCGCCTCCGGTTATGGCATCCTCAAGGGCGAAAAGTTTAAGCCATCCGGATTTCATCTTCATGTTTTGGATAAGGGGGTAAAGCGGCGTTTCAAATACAAGAGCCAGTCGTATTACCCACTCACAAAGCCAGGAGAAAAAATCATGCTCCCTATCAGAAAGGGTGTTTTTGGTGCGAATGTCGTGTTGTTGAAATGATCGTTCAATGCAGCCTCAACTTGTTCCCTTTGGCATAACAAACCCGGCAGCGTGGCTCATATTGTTCTTTTTCCCCTAACAGTACCACTGAATCGCCGTCTGCCAGACGATAGGAATGGCTGGCCAAATTGCCGCAATGCACACAAATAGCGTGTACTTTGGTCACATATTCCGCCACTGCCATCAAATGCGGAATTGGGCCAAAAGGCATTCCGCGGTAGTCCATGTCCAAGCCTGCGATGATAACCCGGATGCCCCGGCCTGCCAGGGTTTGACAAACTTCCGGCAAGCCGTCGTCAAAAAACTGGGCTTCATCTATGCCGACCACTTCTGTGTTTTCATCGATGTCGAGAATCTTGGCGGAACTATCCACTGGCACAGCATGTACAGAAGCGGTATCATGTGAAACAATGGCTTTTTCATCGTACCGGGTATCGATGCCCGGCTTGAACACCTCCACCTTCATGGAAGCGATCTTTGCACGTTTTAGCCTTCGGATCAACTCTTCCGTTTTTCCGGAAAACATGCAGCCGCAGACAACTTCGATCCAACCGGCACGCGGCTCATTAAAATGTGGTTCTAAAAACACTGTTTAAAAGGATTTTATGGTGTGAAAATGGGAGTGGGTTATGCTAAAAATGTAAAATAAGTCAAACTTCTAGCATTGCATGGTGCTGGCAAGCAAAAAAGTGTGAAATTCGCCGGTGAAAATAGGAACTAGCAACAAACCTTAGCGCAAATGGATTTGCAAAAAGCAAAAATTTACCTGGAAAAACTGAACCGCGAATTTGCCCGAATGGCCAGCGATCCGGAAAACATCATGCGTATCGACATAGATATCATGGCTTCCTACGTCCGGGATTTATACGACGCGGTATTGACGGATGAAACGGGCCATTCACAAAAGCATGAAACTGCCACTGTGCGCAAACCTAGAGTAGTTGAGCCGCCGGCGCCTCCCCCGCCGCCGGCGCCTGCCCCGACGCCAGCGATGGCAGCACCTGCCCCGCCACCTGCGCAGGTAATAGCGCCGGCGCCTGCCCCTCCGCCGCCAGTTCAACCTGTTGAACCGCCGGCAGCCGAGCCCACGCCAGAACCTGTCCCAGCCCCTCCGCCCAAGAAACATGAAGCCCCGTCTGCCGCCATCGAATCGTTGTTTGAGGCAAAAGAAGCAAAAGAACTGTTGGAAAAACTGGCGGAACTGCCTATCGCAAACCTGACAAAATCAATATCGCTCAACGACCGCTTGCTGCTCACCAGCGAATTGTTCGCTGGCGATGGAAAAGCATTTGAAACAACCATCGGCGCCGTTAATGAAATGGCAAACTACGAAGATGCCCAAGCATATTTGATTGAACATTGTGTGGTGCGGTATCATTGGACGGATAAAAAAAAGATAGAGCCCGCAAAAAATTTCATCCGACTGGTGCGCCGCAGGTTTAAATAAATGAAAGTACTTGTAGTCGGTCAAGGAATTGCAGGCGCTCTGCTGGCGCACGCGTTGAAGGACAAAGGCGCACAAGTAACGATGGCAGACACGGATTTGCCTGGTAAATCTTCCACTGTTGCGGCGGGGATCATCAATCCTGTCACTGGAAAACGTTTTGTAAAGTCTTGGCGCTTCGACGATTTTTTTCCGGTTGCCCAGGCAATGTATCAGGCGCTGGAGGCTGAATTGGGGGAGCGCCTGTTCCAGCGCACGACGCGCAAGCTT
>CAYVPM010000280.1:0-5150 GCA_964453475.1 uncultured Saprospiraceae bacterium
AGGGCAGCCATGCGATGTCGGCGACATCACCGTACAGTTCGCGGGCGGTGGCCCCGCCCATACTTTCAGGCCGGTTGCTGCTAAAAAACAAGGTGCGACCGTCTTTTGCCAAAAAGGGCGTAGTTTCGTCGTAGTTGGAGTTGATGCTCGGTCCCAGGTTGCTGGGCTCCGACCAGGCGGTATCCGCAAAAGTTGTGTACCATAAATCAAGTCCCCCTTGCCCGCCCGCGCGACGGCTGGCAAAAACAATGGTGTTTTCATTGAAAAAGAAAGGAGCACAGTCACCTTCTTCGGGCTTCATAGGACTTTTAAATGTGGGCGTCTCCAACAGATATTCGTCTTTTTTTGCGGCGGTGTCAGCCAGGATTTCCCCGCTATACGTGCTAAAGCCACGGAAAAAATACAGTACTTGTCCGCCGGCATTGAAACCCAAAGGCACCTCAAACCGGGAGGTGTTGAGCAGGCCGCCAAGGCCTCCCATTGCCTGCCAACCGCTGTTGCTGCGCCGTGCGGAGAACATATCGCTGCTCCAGCGTCCTTTTTCAGGGTCGGCCAAGCCTTCGCCGTCGCGCAAGCCGCCGTTGCAGCCTGACCTTGCGGCAGCGTAGTACAGCCTGTCGTCATAATTTACCGAAGGCAAGGGCGCAAATTCATCCCCTTCCGAGTTTACCTGTGTGCCCAGGTTTTCGACCAGGGCAATGGCCTCGTTCGGCAAAATGCCCATGCCCGACACGCAGCGGCGGATATTGTCGGCCGCATTTGCCCGGAGGGGGTGCTTGTCGCCGCATTTGGCCAAAAATGTTTTGTAGGCAACAATGGCTTTTTCCCAATCGGCCAATCCGTGAAAAGTGCGGGCCAGGTAGTAAAACAGGTCGGGGTCGCGGCGGTTGGGCGATTTGGCGGCCACATACTCCAGGTATCGGCGGGCATCAGCTCCCTGGCCCAGGTGGTAATTGGCAATGCCCAGCTTTGTCAGCACGGCAAAATCGCCGGGGCGGGCATCCTGGTATTGCCCCAACTTGGTTTTTGCTTCAGCCCAACGACCATTGGCAAATGCCTTCTCGCCGATTCTTTTCAACTCAGAAGGCTTTTGCGCAAACGCAGAAACAGCAAAAATGAAAAATGATACACTAATTATGGAGCAGCGAACAATTGACATGGCTCTTGTTTTTGAAAGGCAAAGGTATCGTTTCGCTGAATTATCGGCCTGTGCAACAATTATTGCTGTTAAGGTTTTAAAAAAACACATCTGTCTATTTTGCCAAAACTATTGCGCAAAGCTGTCGTTCATGTACAAGTGTTGCCTTTATTAACATTATTACCCAATTTTTCCGCAATTTTGCCGCCCCAAGCGCCTGCCCTGAGCCTCATTAAACCTTTTGGGATTGTTTCGAATGGCCTGGCTTTAAAAAGCGAACAACAAAAAACCAAGAAGGAACCCTCCGGCGCGTAAGCCACGGCGGGCACACAACAAACAACCGTTTTATTACCATACATGCTCGATCTCACTTTTCAATACCCCGCCTGGTTTCTGATTTTTTGTGTGCTGCTGGGCCTAGGCTACGCCTTATTGCTTTATTACCGCGACACTACCTTTCGCGAACAATCCAAAAACCTGCACATTTGGTTGGGCTTGTTGCGTTGGATAGCCGTGACGCTGCTGAGTGCCTTGCTGTTGTCGCCGCTGCTCAAAAGCCTGCTCACAGAGACAAAAAAGCCGGTTGTGGTGCTTGCCCAGGATCAATCGGAAAGCATCGCCGTGGATTTGCAAGGCGAGGCCCTGGAGCAATACAAGCAGCAGTGGCAGCAACTGAAGGACGGACTTTCCGAAAACTATGAAGTGCATGAAATCGGTTTTGGCGACCAGGTGCGGGAAGGTGTCGATTTCAGTTTCAATGATAAAATAACCAACTTTTCAGCGCTGCTGCGCGGGGTATACGACCTCTACGGCGGCCAAAATCTGGGTGCTGTGGTGCTGGCTTCCGATGGCGTGTACAACCAGGGCAGCAGCCCCGCTTACACCGATGTGGCCATTGCGGCGCCCGTGTACACGGTGGCCCTCGGCGATACCACCCCCAAGAAGGATCTGCTGATAAAGCGGGTTTTCCACAACAAAATCGCCTATTTCGGCGACAAGTTTACCCTGCAAATCGACCTGGCGGCCAATAACTGCGGCGGTCAGCAAACCGTGCTGAATGTAAGCAAAGTGGTGGATGGACAAGCAAAAACCCTGCAAAGCATCCCGGTCAGCATCAATGGCAATGACTATTTTACTACAAAAGAAGTACAGATAGAGGCCGATCAGCCGGGTGTGGCCGAATACCGTATCACCGTGGCGAATCTGCCGGGAGAGGCCACGACCACCAATAACCGCAAGGAAATTCTGATCGACATTCTGGATGCCCGGCAGAAAGTGCTGTTGCTGGCCAATAGTCCTCACCCTGATATTTCAGCTTTGCGGACCACCCTGGAAGGCAACAAAAACTACCAGATCAGCATTGCCTACATCGCTGATCCGGGCATCGATGTGAACAAGTTCGATTTTGTGGTGCTGCACAATCTCCCCTCCAAAACCAGCGATATTGCAGGTATTCTGAAAACGCTGAACGACCGGGGCATCCCACGTTTTTTTGTAGCCGGAATGCAGACCAACTATGCCTCTCTGGGAAAGGCGCAGGGACTGGTGGCAATGCAATCTGACGGCCGGCAAAGCGACGACGTGCAGGGCAATGTGTCGCCGCAGTTTGCAGCTTTTTCCCTCAACCCAAATGTTGCTGAAGTGCTGCCGCGCTTTAACCCCGTGACCAGTGCTTTTGGAAATTTCGCAGCCACCCCGCAGGCGCAGGTTTTGTTGCGCAAACGCATCGGCAAGGTGGACACCGATCAACCCTTGCTGGCTGTAGGGGAGGTCAACGGCGCTAAAACCGGCATTTTTTTAGGGGAGGGCCTGTGGAAATGGCGCCTTTTTGATTTCCTGCAACACCAAAACCACGAAGTATTCGACGAATTGATCGGCAAAACCGTGCAGTATCTATCGGTAAAAGAAGACAAGCGCAAATTTCGGGTGAACCAGGACAAGAATATTTTCAATGAAAACGAGCCGGTCACTTTCGGGGCGGAGTTGTACGACGACAACTATAACCTCACCAATGAGCCGGATGTTTCCATGAGCATACGAAACCGCGAAGGCAAGGAGTTTACCTATACTTTCAACAAGTTGGGTAAAGCATACTCCCTCAATGCCGGCATCCTGCCCACCGGCACTTACACGTACAAGGCGGGAACCACCTTTAACGGCCAGGCGCTGAGCTATGAAGGGCGTTTCAGCGTGCAGCCCATCCAGTTGGAATTGTTTGAAACTACGGCCAATCATGCCGTGCTGCGGGCGCTTAGCGCCAAATTCGGCGGCGAAACGGTATTTCCGGCCCAATTGGCCAGCATTGCCGACAAGATCAAAAATAACCAAACCGTCAAGCCAGTCATCTACCAAACGACGACGACCAACCCGCTGATCAATTTGAAATGGATTTTTGCGCTTTTGGCCTTGCTTTTGACAGCAGAGTGGTTCTTGAGACGGTATTTTGGGTCGTATTAGTATTAGATTGTCAAGCCAAGATACTATCTTTGTAAGCAAATGATTCCGTCGATGACTGCACTTCAAAAAGTAGAGGCCTTGCTCCCACAAATGTCGCTTGCTGAAAAAGCGCTGCTCTATCAAAAAGTTGCGGGCAGCCCCAGCAGTGAATTTCCGGGAATTGAAAAAACAGAAGGCGTTTGTGGTGGCGTTGCATGCATAATTCGCACGGGCATCCCTGTTAGAACGTTGGTAGTATTTAAAAAACTTGGCCTTTCTGATGCAGAACTCCTGTCAAACTATCCAACCTTGAGACAACAAGACTTAAACAATGCCTGGGCCTACTATTTAGCTTTTAGCGAAGAAATTGAGCTGGAAATTCGTGAAAATGATGAAGCTTGAATATGGCGAAAATCTATGCGAATGAGAATTTTCCAAGCGAGGTTGTAGCATGCCTAAGGCAACTAAGGCAGGATGTACTTACATCGCATGACGTTGGGAAATCAAACCGGGCTGTTCCAGACGAGGAAGTGCTTTCCTTTGCCAGTGCTGAAAATAGGGCTGTGCTTACTTTCAACCGAAAAGATTTTTTTTTCGATTACATCGTGAAAATCAACATCATGCCGGCATTATTGCCTGTAAAGAAGACCTGGATTTTGAAAAGTTAGCTGACAGAATTCACGAAGCTATCGAATTACATGATCATGTACTGGATTGTCTCGTCATTCGGGTCAATAGGCCAAACTTAGGATAGGCTCAATGTTTCAAGGCTTTTTTATTCCAAAAAATCTACGGATGTTTGCCACCTGACATCACCTAGTTCCAACAGCCTCCATTCGGATGAAGAGTTCTCGTACCGCCGCGTTCTTCCTGGCACTGTTTTTTTTCGTGCAGACGCTTTCCGCGCAAAACATCAAAACAGCCAATGAGTTTCTGCCCCATAAAGTGGGGGACAAATTCACCCCCCACCACCAGCTCAACAGCTACTTCGAGTACCTGGCCGCCAACGCGGCAACAACCATGCGCCTGGAAAAATACGGCCTCACGAACGAAGACCGCCCCCTCCAGATCGCTATTTTTTCCAGTCCGGCCAACATGGCGCGCCTCGAACAAATCCGGCTCAACAACCTGCGCCTTGCCGGTATGGCCGAAGGGCAACCCGATGTGGCCAACCCCGTCGCCATTGTCTGGATCAGCATGAGCGTGCACGGCAACGAGGCATCCGGCTCCGAAGCCAGTATGCTGCTGGGGTACGACCTGGCCACCCAAACCGACCCGAAAATTCGCCAATACCTCCAAAATACGGTTGTCATCCTCGACCCCTCCCTCAACCCCGATGGCTATGACCGCTACACCCACTGGAACCGCAGCGTCAGCAACCTGATCAAAAACACCCATGCCGAAGCCCGCGAACACCGTGAGCCATGGCCGGGTGGCCGCGTCAACCACTACTACTACGACTTGAACCGCGATTGGGCTTGGGCCACCCAGGTGGAAACCCGACAGCGCCTGGCCGTGTACCATCGCTGGCTGCCCCACGTACACCCCGATATCCACGAGCAGGGCGTGAACGACC
>CAYVPM010000281.1:0-5143 GCA_964453475.1 uncultured Saprospiraceae bacterium
TGCGCGGGGTCACCGGCACAGCCATATTCAGGCGCAGCATGTCGCCGCCGTTGGGCAAAAAGTTGTTGATAAATGGCTTTCCCGCAGCGAGCGGGTTGCCACCTTTTCCTGTAGCCAACTGGTAGGGCGGGAAATTCGGCACGCCAGTATGGAAAATTGGCCACAAATCAACCGAGCGCGGCTTACCCGCCGCCGGCAGCAACAAGGTGCCGAAAATGGCATCGTCCAAAGCTGTTCCGGCTACGTCTGTGGTGCCTTTCAAACCAAACAGGCCGTTTTTACCGTTGCCAAAGTCAAAATTCTGTAAAGAATTGCGCTGAATGCGCAAGGCCGAAAAGGCAGGTACCGCCCCGCCAAACTGTGCGTCGTCCATGTACAAGGCCAGTTCCGGGTTGTAAAAGTATTCGTCCAGTGTTGTCTCGCCAATTTCCTGATAAGGTGTCAGGGAGTTCCAGTAATCTTTTGCGCCAATCGGTATCACGGCTTCGTTGGTCAATGGCATGCCGAGGCGCGAAACCTGCACCCATGGGCCTGAAAAACTTGGATCAGCAGCAGCAGAAAGCGTCCGCGTCATCTGGCGGCTGGCAGAAGCCCACACGCCAATCACGAAATCGCTTTGCAGGATAGAGGTCGGCGCCGGCGATACACCGGCTTTCAACAGCGTCTGGATGTTCACCTGCAAGGCTATGGTGCTCACGTTCAGGCAGGCCAGTCCGTCAACCGGCGTGCCGCCGTTCTGGCGCTTAGCATCTCCCAGGTCAAAAATACCACCCAGATCCACAAAGAAAGGGTCGTCGGTGGTTCCACAGAACACTTTTTCGCCGGTACTGGTGGTCAGAATGGCGCTGCTCATCAAATTGGCATAAGTAGTGTTCAAGCCCGCACCCGATTCAATGGAGCGCGGACCGATGTTCGGTGGCGGCACTACGCCATTGGTCACGATGGTCTGGAACGATTGTCCGCCGTCGATGCTGCGCTCCAGAATATAGGTTGTTTTCAGGTTTTGCTTGCCCAAACGGATGTTAAAGAACGTCGTAGGGTCTTCATTTACCTGTTGAAAAGTGAAACGGTACACGATCTCGTCGCCCGGCTTCGCCGCATCGTTGTCAATGTGTATCTCATAGCGGATATTTTCCCCGAAAGAATAGTAATTCGGGCCGCCTTGCGGCAACTGCAACGGTACATAAGTTGCAATCAAGGTGATGGTATTAGGGTTGTCGGGACTGCGGAATGCGTACAGGTCCACGTTGTCGGCCAGTGGGTCGTCGGCGATAAGCGGCGCCTCGCGGTGACTGGAGGCCCAGCTTTGTGCCATAGCGGCCAGAACGAAGACGGCAGCCAGCAGGATTTTATTGATTGAATGATTCATTGTCTAATTTTTTTTGTGATGGAAGTTTCCAATTATTGCCCGATTTCGCTGCCTCTCCATGGATTGGCCACGTAAGGGAAGCTGCTTTTGAAGTGCTTGTCGTTGTTATTGACGCCGGTACGGTACGTCAAAACGTCTATTAAATCCTGGGTTACGGGGTTAGCGCTTCCTGCAATATAATCGTCGTACCAAAGTCCGATGGCAGCCAGTGCAACGCCACCAACGGCTTGCAATTCGATGAGTGTTACGTCGTCCTCCAGGCGTCTGCCGTTGGGGAATCCGTCCATGTTCGGGATGGCCTGTATGTTCGTATTGGTATTATAGGCCGGATCGGTAAGGCCCAAAACTGCTGCCTGCACAATGCCGAGCGGACTGAACTTGGCATCGCTGCGGCTGGTAACTGGTACGGCCATGTTGAGGCGCAACATATCGCCGCCATTGGGCAGGAAGTTGTTGATGAACGGCTTGCCTACTGCGAGTGGGTTGCCGTTTTTGCCGGTTGCCAATTGGTAAGGCGGGAAATTAGGAACGCCTGTGTGGAAAATAGGCCAAAGGTCGACGGAGCGCGGCTTGCCAGCGCCCGGCAGCAACAGCGTGCCAAAAATGGCATCGTCTAGCGCTGTACCGGCTACGGCTGCGGTTCCTTTCAAACCAAACAGGCCGTCTTTGCCGTTGCCAAAATCGAAGCCTTGCAAGGATTTGCGCTGGATGCGCAAGGCAGAGAAAGCCGGTACTGCAGCGCCAAACTGTGCATCATCCATGTACAAGGCCAGTTCCGGGTTGTAGAAATAGTTGTCCAGGGTCTGATCCGTGATTTCGTCATACGGTGTCAGGCGATTCCAGAAGTCCTTGTCGCCGATCGGGATAACCGCTTCGTTGGTGAGCGGCATTCCGATGCGGGACACCTGAATCCAGGCGCCGCTGTCGTTAGGCTGGCCACCATTGGTCACCAGGGTGCGGGTAGCGGGGCGGCTGGCTGAAGCCCATACGCCAATCACATAATCGCCATCGAGGATGCTGGTTGGCGTGCCGGGCGCCCCGGTTTTGCGCAGGGTGCTGATCGGCACTTGGATGGCGATGCTGCAGACATTCAGAAAGCCGAGCCCGTCACGGGCAGCGCCGTTTTGCCGGGGCATATCGCCCAGGTCAAATACACCGCCGAGGTCGACGTAGAAAGGGTCATCGGCGGGACCGCAGAACACTTTTTCACCGGAACTCGCGGTCATGATGGCCGCGGCTACCAGGGCATCATAGGTGGTGTTCAAGCCTGCGCCCGATTCGATGGAACGCGGGCCGATGTTTGGCGGCGGCACCACGCCATTTGAAACAATGGTGGTAAACGTAGCGCCACCGTCCATGCTGCGCTGGAGGGTGTAACTCGTTTTCAGGTTTTGTTTGCCCAAGCGGATATTGAAGAAGGTCGTTGGGTCTTCATTTACCCGCGTGAAAGTGAAACGGTACACAATCTCGTCGCCCGGCTTGGTAGCATCGTTGTCGATGTGAATCTCGTAGCGGATATTTTCCCCAAACGTGTAGTAGTTAGGGCCGCCAAAAGCGAAAGCACCCGGCACGTAGTTGGCGATCAGGGTAACGGTGTTGGGGTTGTCGGGACTCCGGAATGCATACAGGTCGGTGTTGTCGGCCAGCGGATCGGTTGCGATCAGCGGCGCTTCACGGTGGCTGGAAGCAAATACCGACGCGCACGACATCCAAAGCAAAGCCAACATGGAGGCCCGGGAGGCGCTCCGTTTTGTTAAATTGGTCATGATTAGTTGTGTTTGGTTGAAAAGATGAGAGAAACGGGGCGCGAATACGCCACTAAACATATCTACGAGGGAGAGCAGCGATTGGTTTTTGATGTGCGGGTATTTTATGATCTGCAATGGACATTATTTTACCCATACCTTTCGTTGAGCCATACCGGCCCCTTGACTAAAATATGACAATACGACACCAACGGCTCGTGTTGCGCTTGCTGTCTTGGATTCAGAATCCATTCAAATGTTGATTATGCAAAAAAGAAACTTTTTTATTCCGGTTTTCCTGCTCCTGTTGCCAGCAATGGCCATCGCCCAGGCCTGGATATGGGCGAATGACATTGGCACTCCAAACACTGCCACCACCGTACAATCCATCCGAAAATACAGCGGCAACAGCGTGCTATTGAGCGGTTCATTCGCCGCTCCCGACCTTGCCCTCGGCAACCATACCCTCAGCAACGCGGGGCAGGAAGACGGCTTTGTGGCTATTGCCAACGATGCAGGGCAATATACCTGGGCTGCCCGTTTCGGCGGCACTGGGCGCGATTTTATAGCAGACGCCGCAGCCGCTCCCAATGCCGAATTTGCGGTGGTGGGTAATTTCAACAGCATCGCCATGACCATCGGCGGCACTACCCTCTTCAACAGCGGCGAAACGGATGTTTTCGTAGCGAAGTACAAGGCCGACAAATCCCTCGCCTGGGCCGCCAAGATTGGCACTGCCAACATCGATGAGGCGCGCAGTGTTGCCCTGGATGCCGATGGCAATGTTTATGTTTTGGGGCAGGTATTGGACAAGTTTACGCTTAGCACCATCCATGTATTTATTCGAAAATATGACGCTTCTGGCAACCAGGTCTGGGTGCGAACAGGCGCCAACCAGGGAAGCATCCTTAAAGCGAGCGCGCTGGCCATTGACGATAACCAGGCACTTTACCTGGCCGGATCAGTGTTTGGTACCGCTACATTTAGCAGCACCGTTATTACCAACGACACGAGCGAAGCTGCCTTCATCTTGAAGTACAGTTCCGCAGGAGCCGTCCTGGATTCCTACCTCAACCCGGACCTGGAAAAATTCAATGGGCTGCAGGCAAATGGGAGCAACGTATATGCCTGCGGAGAAAAAATATTTGGCTGCATCGGATGGGGCTGGCCGCTCAGCCACTCGAAGGCGCAAGTGCTCAAACTGGATGCCGACCTGAACACCGTCTGGCATAAAGCAGTCGGGGGAGAAGCGCCCTGCCAAAGTTTGGACATCGCCAAAAGTCTCAGCGTTGACGAAGCCGGGAATGTTTACGTCACGGGCTATTTTTTCAGCGATACGCTCCAGTTTGCCGGACAGGCACTTCCTAACCTGTTCAATGTGCACTACTATTACCCCCAAATTTTCGCATTCAAATACGGGCCTTCCGGCAATGAACTTTGGGGCAAAGCGCTGGGCGGCATCCACATTGATGAAGGCTCTTGCATCCATGCCATCGGCGACGACAAATTCTACCTCGGCGGCAATTTCGAGTCTAATCCTGTCTCCTTTGGGTCGTATAACCTGGAAAACACAGGCAGCTTGGATTCTATGTACGTTCATTTGAAGCCATCCCGCTTTGGCCGCGATCCGATGGGCTTTATCAGTTTCTTTGACAAAGACCTGAGCAATACCCAACCGGAGCCCTCCCTCCAGGAAGTAAGCATCTTCCCAAACCCGGTCAACGACAAGCTGACGCTACGCTTAAAGACGCAGACCGATGAACCGCTTACCCTGCAAATCCACAGCGCCGACGGGCGGATGCTTCGGCAAACTGCTTACCAGGCGCCCGTTGCCGAACTGAGAGAGGATTTAGCCGAGCTGCTGCCCGGGGTTTATTTCTTAAGCTTAAGAACGGAGGGCGCCGTGTTTGTTGCTAAATTATTGAAACAATGATCGCGGGCTGAACCATAAAACAAGCCGTTTTATTTAAACACAGGCGGATTCAAGTTTCAAATGCAACAGATTTAGTTTTCTTATCGGACGATTGAA
>CAYVPM010000282.1:0-5141 GCA_964453475.1 uncultured Saprospiraceae bacterium
TTTGATATTAACGCCGTGAGCATCGAGGAAAACTCTGCACGGGTGCCTTTCAACTATACGATTCCTTTCGGCATCCAGCGCGAGCAATCGGTAGGCGCTTTCCCCGATATTTTGCAAAATGAGCAATCGTTGGCGCTGACCGTTTGCGCCCTCCCGGAATGTGATGCGCGCGGGGTGTTCAAAACCCTCAACATGGATTTGCGGCAGTACAAGCGCCTCAAAATGTTCGTGCACGCAGAGGCGCCAGATGAAGTGAATTTCCCATTGGATTCCAGCAGAATGAAAGTCTTCATACGCATGGGTTCCGACTTTGTCAACAACTATTACGAATACGAGCTGCCGCTTTATCCTTCCGAGGCGGCGAAACTAAACGGCAACCCCGATAGCCGGGAGTATAAAGAAGAAGTATGGCGCCCGGAAAACGAATTCGATTTTCCGCTCGAATTGCTCATAAACGCCAAAAAGGAGCGCAATGCCATGTCAACCTGGCCTTTGAACACCCCTTTTATCATTGCAGACCCGGAAAAAGCCGGGGCTAATGTAAAAGTAGTGGGCAACCCCAACCTGGGTTATGTCAAAGGCTTTATGATGGGTGTGCGCAACGTGGACCCTGACAAAAACCCCCAATGTGTGGAAGTGTGGTTCAACGAGTTGCGGCTCAACGGATTCAACGAAAAAGGCGGCTATGCCGGTCAGGCGCGCGTTGATATCAAGATGGCTGACTTTGGCAATATTTCACTTGCCGGCAATTACACCAGTATCGGCTGGGGAAGCATTGAAGAAAAACTGGCTGCCCGACAGCGCGAAGAAGTGGCGCAATACGACGTTTCTACCAACCTGGAATTGGGCAAGTTCCTGCCGGAAAAGATAGGCGTGAAACTGCCCTTCTATGCCCAGTATTCCAACATCACCCGAAATCCGGAATATGACCCATACGACCTCGACATCAAACTGCAAGACAAGATTCGCGATGAGCCCAACTCGGAAAGAAAGAGGGAGATCAAAGAAATGGCGCAGGATGTAACCATCATTCGGGGCTACAATTTCACCAATGTACGCAAGGAGCACCGAGGCAAGCCCCGCAAAGTTCCCCTCCCCTGGAACATCGAAAATTTCAGCGTTACCTACGCTTTCAACCAGCAGAAAAACCGCACGCCGTTTATCGAACGCGCTGTGCAGAACCAGTACAAAGGCACCCTCGATTGGCAATATTCAACGGGTATGAAGCCCTTGAAACCGTTCAAAAGCCTGATAAAGAAGGACAAATACCTGAAATTCATCACGGATTTCAACTTCAACCCTTTACCCGAAACTTACGGATTCAGCTCCAACCTGGAGCGCCTGGAAGCCGTGACGACCTACCGTTTTGCCGGAGTAGACCCCGAGTTGAACACTTACTACAACCGGCGTTTCACCTGGGCGCGCAACTACGATATGGGCTGGACCATCGCACAGGCCCTGCGTTTCAACTACAACGCTACCGCCCGCAGTCTCATCGACGAGCCGCTGGAATTTGAATCGGGGATACGCATTACGGAGGCGGAGCGCCGCAAAATTCTATGGGAAAACTTTAAGACGCTGGGCCGCCCAAAATCCTACACCCACAACGCCAGCCTCAACTATACCCTGCCGTTCAAATCCATTCCACTTATGGATTGGATCAGCATGAAAGCTTCCTACACAGCAGGCTATACCTGGACGGCCCAATCGCTCAAGCTCACCAACCTCGACGCAGGCGATTACCAAAACCTGCTGAATGAGCGGAGCCTGGGCAACGTCATACAAAACAACAATACCCGCCAAATCAACGGGGATTTCAATTTTGAACAGCTCTACAACAAGAGCAAATACCTGCAAAAAATCAACAAGCCCGGCGAGCCCGGCAAAGGTGGCAACAAGAGCCGCCGCCCCAACAACAGCAGCGACCCGCGCCCCGATGGCATGGACGACTCGCCTGGTGGCGTACCTGGGGGGAAAAACCCGCCCGGTGGTGGCCGGGTGCCCAACAGCGCCGGCAAGGAAAGCCCTGATGACCGCAGCATGGACAAATCTGCCGACCCACGCAAATCCTCCGATCCACGCGCAGCAGGTGGCGGCGGTGGCGGCGGTGGCGTAGGCCTCGACCCAAGCGGCAAAAACCCCGGAAAAGCCGGTGGTGGCGCCGACCCGGCAGCCGGCGGCAGCGTTACGGACAAGATTGACAAGGGCAAAAAAGACAAAAAGGAGAAAAAAGACCGGCAGCCATCGCTGGCAGAACGTATCGCCCTGCGGCCGCTGATGCTGGTGCGGAAAGCGCGTTTCAATTACACTGAAAACTTCAGCACCATCATACCGGGCTTTACCCCCGACACCAAACTCATGGGCTTGAGCCAAGGCTTCGATGCGCCGGGTTGGGATTTCGTGGCAGGTGTGCAGCCGGGCAGCGAATGGCTCGATGAAGCAGGACGCAAAGGCTGGATTACCCACCGCCCGGAACTCAACCAGCAGGTGATGCGCAACTATTCCCAAACCTTCGATGCCGGACTGACCATCGAGCCTTTCCAGGACTTCCGGATAGAGGTAACGGCAAACCAGCAGTTCAGCCGCAACAGCACCGAACTCTTCAAGGACCAAAACTTCATCGTGCACCCCGACTCCGTCGATTACCAGCACCGCGCATTCCGGGATTTGGGGAGCTATACCATTTCCTACTTCTCGTTGCAAACGCTGTTCAACGACGACATCAACCAGATTTTTGGCCGTTATGAGGAGTTCCGTCCCATCATTTCGAAGCGACTGGGCGTGGACGCGCAAGACCTTACCCAACACGAAACAGACAAGGGCTACGTAAAAGGTTTTGGTAAAATTCAGCAGCAGGTGCTGATCCCGGCATTCGTGGCAGCTTATACGAATGCAGATCCGAATACTGTCAAGCTGGATATTTTCAAGACCCTGCCTTCCGTGAACTGGAAATTGAATTACAACGGTTTGAGCAAGCTGGGCAAACTCAAAGACATCTTTTCCAGCATTCAGATCTCGCACGGCTACAAAAACACGCTGACGGTAAACTCGTACAACACCGACTTGTTTTACGACCCCGCCAAGCCATACCAGATCGACGAGTTGAACTACAACTATATTGCGCGGTATGAGATTCCACAGGTGATGATCAATGAGCAGCTGCAGCCCTTGTTCGGGCTCGACATGAAGTTCAAAAACGAGATGACGCTGAAGGCCGATTTCAAAAAATCACGCACCCTGGCCATGTCGTTCATCGACTACCAGTTGGCAGAGAGCCGATCCACCAGCTATTCCCTGGGCTTTGGCTACCGGATGCGCAACGTGAACATCCCGTTCCTGACAGGCAAGAAGAAAACATCGAAGTCGAAGTCGAAGAAAAAAGACACCTCGCCCAGCAGCACGGGCGGCAGCAGCGCCAATGCCGGCAACGACCTGGCGTTCAAGTTCGATTTCGAGGTGCGCGACGACATCACGACCAACCACCTGCTCGACAGCCCGAACCAGGCCGTGCCAACCCGCGGCGCGCGCACGATCAGCATCAACCCGTCGGTGGAATACGCGCTCAACAAGCGCCTGAAACTGCGGCTCTTCACCGATTACCGCAAAACTGTGCCGAAAACTTCGCAGTCGTTCCCGATCACAACCTTGAATACGGGGGTAACGGTGCAGTTTTCGTTGAATTGATGCAGTATTTGGCCACGATGGGGTTGTGTTAAAAGGGGTAGCATTGAAAATGTAGCTAAACTTTATTTCGATTTTCTTGGCCAAGACCTTCCAGGTTTTCAAAACCTGGAAGGTCTAAGCGCTCGAACGAAATTAAAAACGGTTCTTTTTTCGTAACCAGGCCTTTTGACACAACCCCGTCTAATCACTTGAAATTCATGTACAAGCCTTTCATCAATCAAAAAATCATGAAAATGCGGAGCCTCCTAATCCTGCTTTCCCTTTTTTTCGTATTCAGCCTGGAAGCACAAACCCTGCCGGTCCAGGTGCTTCCCCAAAAGGCCCAAACACAACTCCGGGATTATGCGCTGATCCCCGGCGGCGATTTTTTTAAAAACGTGTACCTGGGTTCCGATAGCCTGCAATTCCAGTTTCCCCAACAAGTTTCGGTCGATAGTTTTTACATAAGCCGCTATGAAGTAACGGTGGAAGAATATGTCCGGTTTTACCACGAAACAGGCGCGCTGAGCAACCTATACGATTCCGCCGTTTGGACGCGGGATTTCCCCTACTCCTTTAATGAACCGATGACCCGGAATTATTACAGGGCCGACGCATTCAAAATATTCCCAGCCGTCGGCGTAACCTGGGATCAGGCGTTGCGCTTCTGTGCCTGGAAATCGGCGGAGCTGAATGTGCTGCTGGGAAATACCAGATATGCCGTTGAATTCCGCTTACCGACAGATGCCGAGTGGCAGTATGCTGCTCACGGCCCGATAAAAGAGACAAGCGACCGTCCCATGCCTAAACAACATGCTTTTCCTTGGGGGCCACATTATCTCCCGGAAGGGAACAAGGAAGATGCTTACATCCTGCCTTGCAACAGTGGCAGGGCCGTTACCCCACAGGGACTTACCTTGTTCAGCTATAATTCCGATGGAGGTCTATACACCTTGCCGGTCAAATCCTATGCGCCGAATGGGTACGGCCTGTACCAGATGTCGGGCAATGTAGCGGAATGGACCAGCGATTATTATTCCGTCGATTATGCAAAAGCGGAAGAAGCGAAATTGAAATTCCCGGACCAAGCAGAAACAGTGAAGCGGTACACCCCCATATTCCCCGCCGGAACTTATGATGACTACAAGATCGTAAAAGGCGGTTCCTGGGCCGATGAGCCGTTTTATATGCAGGTAGGGGTGCAGAAAATCCAGCATCCTGAAAAAGCGAGTGCAACGGTGGGGTTTCGTCCGGTGCTGCGGGTTTATCGCAAATAGTGTTCTGTGTCCCACAGGGCATCTTCATGCCACTCGATTGGCGTTGCGTGAAACAAATTGACCAGCAAGTGTGCCCGATGACTTACTTTCCAAATATGCGCCACATCCTGCCCGCACCTTAAAATTTTCATCAAAAATGCCCGTTCTCTACCCTGAAAACCCGCAGCATTATGTCGAGCACCCGCACACTCCCCGCACGCC
>CAYVPM010000283.1:0-5138 GCA_964453475.1 uncultured Saprospiraceae bacterium
CTTTTGAAAAGAAACCCGCAAGGAAGGGAAACCCTGATATGGCAAACGTGCCAATGAGGAATACCCAAAACGTGACGGGCATCGCTTTGCGCAGGCCACCCATCTTGCGGATGTCCTGCTCGCCGCCCATGCCATGAATCACGCTGCCCGCTGCTAGGAACAACAAGGCTTTGAAAAAAGCGTGCGTGGTCACATGAAATATGGCTGTAGCATAAGCGCCCATGCCCAAAGCCAGGAACATCAATCCCAACTGGGAAACGGTGGAATACGCCAATACTTTTTTGATGTCATTTTGCCGCAGGCCAATAATCGCCGCAAATATGCTGGTAACCAGACCAATAACGGCCACGAATTGCATGGCGTCAGCCGACAGGCCATAAATCGGGTTACAACGTGCCACCAAATAAACACCCGCCGTCACCATCGTGGCCGCGTGGATGAGGGCCGATACCGGCGTGGGGCCAGCCATAGCATCGGGCAGCCAGGTGTAGAGGGGAATCTGCGCGCTTTTGCCCATTGCGCCGATGAACAACAAAAGGCATATCGCTGTCGCTACACCTGCCTCCAGGCGAATGGTGGGAAGCAAGGCAAAAATATCGGTGTAGTTAAGGCTGCCGAATATCTTGAAGATCAAAAAGATGCCGAGGAGCAAGCCGAGGTCGCCGATGCGGTTCATGATGAACGCCTTGCGCGCCGCCTTACCGTATTCTTTGTTGGTGTACCAAAAACCGATCAACAGGTAGGAACAAAGTCCAACGCCTTCCCAGCCAAAGAACAACATCAGGAAATTGTCGCCCATGACGAGCAGCAACATGCTGAATATGAACAGGTTGAGGTAAGCGAAAAACTTGTGAAAGCCTTCATCGTCGTGCATATAGCCGATGCTGTACACATGGATGAGAAAGCCGACACCGGTCACGATGAGCATCATCCATACAGAAAGCTGATCGACCAGAAAACCGAAGTTGACGCTCAGGCTGTCTACCGTGAAGAAGTTGTACAGCGTCATCTGGATAGGACCTGAAGCAGCGACCTGGTTGAAGCAGGCCACGCTCAGCAGGAAGGAAGCCAGCAGGGTGCCGGAGCCGATGATGCCGACCATGTTCTTGCTCAGGTTCTTGCCGAACAAGCCGTTGATGGCGAACCCGATGAGGGGGAGAAATGGAATTAGTGGTATCAGTGAGTTCATCGTTAATGCTTCAATTTATCCAGCAACGAAATGTCGGTGCTCCGGGTGTTCCTGTAGATCATAACCAAAATGCCAAGCCCCACGGCCGCTTCTGCCGCTGCCACCACCATGATAAAAAACACCATGATCTGGCCTTGCGCGTCCGACAAATAGGTGGAAAATGCCGCCAGCAACAGGTTGACGGCGTTGAGCATCAGTTCGATGCACATCAGCACCACGATGGCATTGCGGCGCATAAGCACACCAAATATGCCGATGCAAAACAGCACGGAGCTGTACAGGACGTAGTGTTCGATGGGGATTGTTCGTATTGTTTCGAGCATACTAAATTGATTTAAACCATTCATTTTTAATGCTAACTCGCTCCACTAATTCAACATCCACACCTAATCTCAAATCTTTGAGTTTTTCAGCAAGTTCATTTCCATCAATAAGGTCAATTTGAGGTGCTCCATCTCTAATTGCCTCTTTTTTCGCCTCTCTTGTGAATGTACCAGTTGAGATTATCACACCTCTATCTGCCCTCCCGATTATCGACCCTCTGAAATCTCTAACAATATCAGTCGAAACTGTATTCTTATATCTTTTCGCTTGAAACCCACATTTAAAGGAAATGACAGTTCCAATTTTTATTATTCCAAAACCGTCAATTCCTCCATCATTGCTCCGCTTAGTAACCTCTACGTTTTGAAAACCTAACTCTCTCAAAAACCTTTGGCAAAGCCTTTCAAACGCGATTGGATCCATTCCTTTTAATTGCTCAAGCAGAACTTCATGCCAGGAATTTTCAGGGATATCTTGAACTACATCTTCGTTTGATGAATCAACAGGTTTTTGATTAGAACCTCGTTTTTGTCTAACAAAGCGTTTTACAGTTTCTTTGTCTACTTCTTTGGTTTTCAGCCCACTTTCTGTCAAAACCCATACTCCTCTTGCAGAGTTATCTAGCAGCCCAAACCCTTTCAAATAGTTTCTTGTCCATGCAAGTTTGTATGCGAACTTCGTCATGTTTCCTTTATGCAGATCATTCACTTCAGCCTCTGTAAGGTTCATTTCTTTAGCAACTTGTTCTTCAATTTCGCTAATTGAACCCGATCCACCTAATACATGCAGCGCCCTAATCATTGGATTAAAAAGATCGTCAAACTTATAATTGAAAGTTTCTTTTGCCATTTTTATGTGGTTTTTCAGCAGGGTTATTTAAGTTCATACATTCTTGTTTAGAGTTTTGTATCCCTTTTACCAACCAACACCGCCCCTACCATAGCCGCCAAAAACAGGATGCCGGCTATTTCAAAAGGGACGACAAAATCGGTGAACAGAACTTTGCCCAGGTTTTCAACCAGGCCTACCTGGGAGTTGGCCGCTTCCGGGGCGTTGATGGCAACACTGCCTTTCAAGGCGCCTACCATGGTGACCAGCAGTAAGCCGGAGGTTATTGCGGCGCTGATTTTCCATATTGTGGATTTCTGCGGTTCGGTATCTTCATTCAAATTGAGCAACATCAGCACGAACAGGAAAAGCACCATGATCGCGCCTGCGTACACGATGATGTGCACCACAGCGAGGAACTGCGCGTTGAGCAGCACATACTGCCCGGCAATGGCAAAAAATGTAAGAATGAGGTACAACACGCTGTGCACAGGGCTTTTGGCAAATACCATCAGCAATGCCGTGATGACGGTAATTATGGCAAGGGTCAGGAAAATATACTGGTCCATAAAAGTTGGTATATGTCTTGTTTCGGAACGAATTCCGTTTACTTGGCTTCCGTGTGGTGTTTTTGGCGCACCGTAACATCTATCCGCTTTTCAGGCTCAACGCCTTCTACCAGCAGGTCTTTCCCGAAGATGAAATTCTGGCGCACATAGTCGCTGGGTACAATTCGGTCGGTCAGGAAGATCGCCTCTTTCGGACATGCTTCTTCACATAGCCCGCAAAAAATACAGCGCAGCATGTTGATCTCGTATTCCGCAGCGTATTTCTCTTCGCGGTACAGGTGCTCCTCGCCTTTTTCGCGCTCGGCAGCCACCATGGTGATGGCTTCTGCAGGGCAGGCCACAGCACACAGCCCGCAGGCGGTGCAGTTTTCACGGCCTTGTTCGTCGCGCTTCAACACGTGCCAGCCGCGGTACACCGGGGCAAATTCGCGTTGCACTTCCGGGTAGCGCAAACTGGCCGATTTCCCAAAAAGTGTTTTAAAGAAGTGCTTGAGCGTGATCCACATGCCACCAAAAATGGCAGGCAGGTATATGCGTTCCATGAAGGTCATCTCCTTCTTGACAACGAGTTTTGAGCGATTTGTGAGTGATTGCATAGGTTCTTAATATTTTGATGCCGGTCATTGGGTTAATTGCGCGATTTTGAATGTTTACAAAACTGAACTTACTGTTTTCTCAGTTCCCAAACAACAAAGAACCACCACCCGTCAACACCATATTCAATATCGCCAGCGGGATCAATACCTTCCAACCCAGGTGCATCAGTTGATCGTACCTGAATCGGGGCAAAGTCCAGCGGATCCACATGTACACGAAGATGAAAAAGAAGGTCTTGGCAAAAATAACCACCGGCCCCATCAAGCCCCACAACCAGCCCGGATCAACACCCGGGAAATGATAACCGCCAAAATATACCGTCGCGATCACCGCCGATGAAATAAACAGGTTGATGTATTCTGCAAACAGGAAAAAGCCCAGCTTCATGGCGCTGTACTCGGTGTGGTAACCACCCACCAGTTCTGTCTCACATTCCGGCAAATCAAATGGCGCGCGGTTGGTTTCAGCCAGGGCGCAAATAAAGAAGATCAAAAAGCCCAATGGTTGCGCAAACACATTCCACTGCGGGATGAAGCCAAACCAGGTACCTGACTGCCCTTCTGCAATGCCGCGCAGACTCAGCGTACCGGTGAGCATGATGATGGCGATAACGCTCAGACCCATCGCCAATTCATAGGATATCATCTGCGAACTGGCGCGAATGGCGCCGTAAAGCGAATATTTGTTGTTCGATGCCCAGCCGCCGATCATGATGCCATAAACGCCGAGCGACACAAAGCCCAAAACATACAGGATACCTATATTCACGTCCGTCACCTGCAAATCGACGTTCAAACCAAATCCGGTGAACGCCGTGCCCCAGGGGATGACAGCAGAAGTCATCAAGGCCACAAATATGAATACCCCAGGGCCCAGGATAAACAATATCCGGTTTGAATCTCTGGGGATAAAATCCTCTTTGGTGAACATTTTCACCCCGTCGGCCAGCGGCTGCAGGATGCCAAACGGCCCAGCCCGGTCAGGCCCCAAACGGTCCTGCATGAACGCGGCTACCTTGCGCTCGCCATAGGTGGAGTAGGCAGCGATGCCCAGGGTGATGGCAAACAAGATGAGGATCAACACCATCTTGTGGATGACAACAGCCGTTATGAAGAGTAGTAGAGCAGTCATTTATCTTAATGTAAAAATGAGGGCAATTTAATTTTGGTGTTACACTACCGTAATGGTTTCGCCTTTGTGGTGGTTTTGTGAAATCACAGAATGGCGGTCTATATCGCGCGGACCTTCTATCGTCCAATCTCCCTTGGCTTTTTTCTCGAAGCGGCAAGTATTGCAGATAAAATCGTGCACCTCGCCGTATTTGTCTTTGCGGGCTGTGACGCGGAAAATCTCGCCGCCGTACATCCACACAACAGCTTTCCCTGAACACGTCGGACAATCGCGGTGTGCATCCATCGGGTTGAGGAACCACACCCGGCTTTTGAACCGGAATGTGCGGTCGGTGAGCGCGCCCACCGGACATACATCTATCACGTTGCCGCTGAACTCGCTGTCAATTGATTTTTCGATGTAGGTGCTGATTTCGGCATGGTCGCCGCGCCCGATAATGCCGTGTACGCGCTCAGGCGAGAGTTGCTTGGCGACGTACACACAGCGCCAGCACATGATAC